>CAWJLI010000035.1:0-20884 GCA_963843095.1 Bryobacterales bacterium | reverse complement strand
GAACGAAGCAGGTGGCAATAGGAAAAATGTATTGCTCCAATAAATGAAAAACGCCGCAGCGATACGCGATGGAACGGCCGATAGGGGGAAACGTGCCGTCTGGGGCGATCAGCCGTTCCTGGATGGCCGCGTACCGCCGCGCGCGCTCCAGGACATCGGGGAGCAGACCTTGCCACCGGCTGCTGTACGGGCGGATGTTGCGCAGGGTATCCAACAGCATGGGTTGAATCACAAAACTGTTGTAGTAGTCCCAACGAAAATGCGGTCCATCCCCGTAGAGGCCGTCTCCCACAAACCACTCTCCGTGCTTGCGCAACGCATAATCGATCCGCACGGCGTCCCACGGTTGGCCCATCATGGCCAGGGCGGTCTCCACCATCGCGCTGAAGAGCAGCCAATTGCTGTAGCCCGGAACAATCGCGCGTGAGGATTGGAGCGCCGCGGCCAGGTTCCGTTGGGTCGCGCCGTCCAGTTTCTTCCACAGCTCGACCGGCGCCCGCAGCAGTGCCTGCGACAGAAAACCGCAATCCACAAGAGGCTGATCGCCGTCGGCGAAATTCAGGAAGTCCGGCGACTGAGGATCGGTCGCCGATCGGATCGCCTCGCGCGCGAGAGCCGCGTACCGCTGCTGCAGGGTGCGCTCGGCGCCGGCTTCGAGCGGAGCCTCGATCCATGGCGCGATGCCGGCCAGAAGCCGGGCGATAGCCTCCAGGTGAGAGTACTTCCGCCGGGCGGCCTGGTTCTCGCTGGCGCACTCCACCGGCATGTTCTGTTTCAAAGTGCCGCGAGCCAGGTTTTCAAGTACCGGCTCGGCCAGTTTGGTAAGTAGGCCAGTCCAGTATGTGCGGTCACTCTCCACGGTTGGCTGTGGAGTACCCTGCGCCACCCGTGCAGCGCTCAGACCCGCGATCGTCTTAAGCACTGCGCGGCGATTCGTCATAGAGCCAAAGGGAGCATTATCTCCCACTACGCAATGGTTCGTCTGCTTCATAGGCAATTGCGTGCAGCGCACAGCCGCCAGCAAATGGGAACCGAGGCCGCGATCGGGTTTCAGGCATGTGTCGCGCCGAGCCGATCATAGCACGGACCTTGCACACCATCGGGAGATAGACTGGCGTTTTCCCATCGAATGGCATGCGCGGTGCCAGGCGCGCGCTGACTGGAAGCAAAGACGTGCGCCAGGGATAGCATGGTCATTTTCAGACCATCGGGTTAGAATATCTTCTCGATGCGATTTGCTTTCATCCTGGCCGCACCTTTCCTCTTGCTGCCAGCCGCCTCCGCGCAGTCCGCCGCCGGGGAATTCTCCCTTGCTGGCACCATCGTCAACAGTCTCACCGGAGCTCCAGTGCGAAATGCGCGGGTCTGGCTCTCCACGGGCGATCAGGTCGAGTCGGATGCCGCGGGTGCCTTCCATTTCTCCCGTCTTGCAGCCGGCCAATACGCGGTAGCGGCTGCCAAAGCCGGCTTCGAATCGAACGGCGACGGTGTGGCTGTCGATCTGCATGCCTCGCGCGCAAACCTGGTGATCCGCCTCACGCCCCTCGCTTCCGTCCGCGGCCGGATCACCGATGCCGAAGGCGAGCCGGTTGACGGCGTGACCATGGTGGCGATGCGCTCCCAGGTCGCAGATGGCTGGCGGAACTATGAACCGGCCGGCAAGGCCGTCACCGACGACCGCGGCCAGTACCGCATCCCATGGCTCCCCGCCGGCCGATACCTGGTTCAGGCAGCCGGCTACGACGAGCACGCTTTTGTGGGTGAGCCTGCCGCGACCCCTAAGACCCACGATGCCTTTGCACCCGTCTACTTCGGAGGCTCTCGCGATCGCGACTCGGCGGTGCTTTTGGCGCTCGCTCCCGGCGGCGAGGCGCATGCCGATATCTCGCTGACCCTCCAGGCCGGCCACCGCATCACCGGGCACCTGGCTAACCTCAAGCCTCACACGCAGCCCGTGTTGCAACTGCTATCCGGCGACGAAGACCTCGGTCTCAACCACAGTTCTCTCGATTTCTTCACTGGCGATTTCCAGATCGACAACGTGGTCGACGGCGCCTACCGCCTGCGCGTGACGGGCGTTGGCGCCGACGACCGTCCCCTGGTTGCCGAGCAGGAGATCCAGATCGACGGCCACGATGTCACGGGCATTTCGCTGGCGCTCGGCCAAGGCTTCACCGTCAAGGGCACCATGCGCATCGACGGACCAGACGGGCAGACTACCGCAGAGTCTGTGCAGGAGGCCCTCCAGGGGTCCTTCCTGCAGCTCGTTGCACGGGGCGGACCCACCTTCCCTTCCGAACCAGCCGTGGATGGCGCATTCCAGATTCCATCCGTGATCCCCGGAAGGTATCGCGTCGGTTTTGCGGTCGCAGAGCCGCTGTATGTCGCTTCCGCCAGGAGCGGCGACACGGATCTGCTCGCCGATCCCGAGTTGGTTCTTCGTTCGGAGCCGCCGCCCGAGATTGAAGTCGTGCTGCGCACCGATAGCGGCTCTATCGAAGGCACCCTGGCGCCCGAAACGATGCGCGATGGTCCCGTTTGCATCGTCCTGGTTTCCGAATCCTCGCGCCGGCCGCCGGAAGCGGCTTGCACCGGCGATGGCAGCTTCGGTTTTGCCGCCGTCGCTCCCGGCTCCTATCGGCTGCATGCGTGGAAAAGCCGCGCGGAGGTGGAGTACAACGCTCCGCAGGTCCTGACTACGCTCGCCGCCAGCGGCACGCCCGTCGAAGTGCGGCCAGCCGCCAACACCAAGGTTCAATTGCAGACCCTGTCGGAGGAGTCCCCATGAAGCGCGTTATCTGCACGTTTGCCGTCGCGTGTTTCTTTGCCATGCTCGCCGGCGCACAGCCCGCACAGCCCACCCAGCCGGCGAAGTATCGGATTTCCGGCGTGGTTGTGAACGCCACTGGCGGCGCGCCCCTCGCTCATGTCCGGATCGTGATGATCGCCGTCGACGAGAGCAGGAAGGAAACCGAAACCACCACCGGCGCCGATGGGCGCTTTGTCTTCGAAGGGCTGCCGGCGGGCTTTTGGGGCCTGTTTGCGGAGCGCAAAGGCTTCCCGCGCCAGGGCTACTGCGAGCGCCCCGGAGTCCCCGATTCCCTCACACAGGTAGCTACCGGTCCCGACGGTGCATCCGAAGGTCTGACCTTCCGCCTCTACGCGCCTGCCGTCATCACCGGCAAAATCATCGACGAAACCGGCGAGCCCGTTCCGGCCGCCCTCGAGATCATCATCCAGCTCGAAACCGGAAGAAGGACGTACCAGCGAATTAAGAACGCGACCACCGACGTGGAAGGCGAATACCGTGTCTGGGATCTCCCCGCCGTGCCCTGCTACCTGCTCGCGGTACCCGCCATGCAGGAGCCCACGGCACCCGACCAGCCCCCTGCCACATTCGCGCCAACTTATTATTCGAACGCTACCGATCCACAGGCCGCTGCCCTGATCGACCTGAAGCCAGGAGAAGATTACAAAGCCGATTTCGTCCTCAGGCGCAGCCACGGCGTCTCCATTCAGATCGCCGGAGACGCCGGCTCCTCCGTGATGATGCTCTCCGCCGCAGGACCGCAAAGCGCGGAGGTCATTCTGGCCCAACTGGATCCCGGCGAAGGCAGCTTCCACAACATCGCTCCCGGGCACTACACGCTGACCTTGTTCGACAGTCAGACTGGCGCTCAGTCCTCCCGGAGCATCGAGGTCGGCACCGGCGATCTCACGGTCCAAGTGCCTTTTCCCGATCCCCCGACTGTCACCGCCAAAGTGCGGCTGGTCGACGGCGATGCCAACCAACTGGCCGGCGTCACCTTCTTCCTGCACGCCGATGGAGGCTACCAGACGCATGCCCGCACGGTAGGGCCCGACGGCACGCTCACCATCCCCGGCATGGCCGCCGGCCGCTATAAATTCAGGCTCGCAACCCGCGGGTTCTATATCAAGAGCGTCACCTCCGCCAATGCACGCGTTGTGGATGGAATTGTAGATGTGCCGGACTCGGGCGAGGTGAAGCTGGATGTCGTGCTGTCCGGCGATGGCGGCCGCGTAGCCGGCAAGGTACGGGCAAATGGCAAGCCGTTGGCCCCGGCCCGCGTCGTGCTGGCGCCGCGCGTGGACTCCATCAATTTCGACGACTACCTGTCCTACCAGACCGAAAGCGACGGCAGCTTCAAATACACCGCAGTCAAGCCCGGCGATTACATTCTGTTCGTCACCACCGATTGGAGGCTGGAATTCGGAAATCCAGCGGCCATCCGAAAGTACCTGGC
Source organism: Bryobacterales bacterium (assembly GCA_963843095.1). GTDB lineage: Bacteria > Acidobacteriota > Terriglobia > Bryobacterales > Bryobacteraceae > Bog-375. The sequence continues at coordinate 16,619 of CAWJLI010000035.1, read as the reverse complement.
AACCGGCCGTCCGGTCCACGTCGAACCAAAAGGGTCGGTCGACTTGCAGATTGAGCCGGTAAGCTTCTGACCTTCCACGATTGTGAGGATGGTCTTGACGCCGGGCCGGCAGTCGGTTTATTCGAGGTCGAGCGCGGCTCTGAGCCCCTCTTCTATGAATCCAAGAAATTCGAGAGGCAGAGAGCCGATCCTCTTGGTGAGCTTCGCGCGGTCCAGCGTCGTGACTTGATGGCATACGGCAAAGCTTGTCTTCGGCAGACCGGCGACGCCGCCCGGAATCTCGACCACGGTGGGTCCGCGCTTGCCCTGCGACGTGGAAGTCGATATGGGAACTACGATGGTCGACCGCCATGCTGGAACCTGATTGAAGCCATCGTGAGATACCACGATCACGGGACGCCGGCCCGTCTGTTCGGATCCCGATCGCGGGACCAGATCGGCCCAGTAAACCTCGCCCCGCGTCATTGCGGTTGCTTACCAGTTCTCGTCAGATGCTCGATTCCAGCCGACTCCAAGACAGGGTCGAGGTCGAGATCCGTACCCGCCATCTCCTCCGCATAGGCGGCGATCGCCCTGTGCCTGGCGTTCCGCAACTGGTGCCGCAGCCACAAATCGATAGCTTCGCGCGCCAGGGCGGTCGCGGGAACCTGTGTCCTTTCGGCTTCTGCCCTGAGGCGGCTATAGGTCGGCTCCGGCAACGGCAGATGGAAATTCTTCACGTCCTGCTCCCACCATTAGTATGCCACAAAAACGTGGCACACCATGTGGCAACTAGCTTATGGCAAGACGGCGGAATGCGGCGGGGTGGTGCGAGACCACGGTTCCCTGCATCGGCTCTACATGTATTCCGGAATCTGAATTCCCAGGATGCCGGCGGTGCGTTCCAGTTGGCGGCGGAAGAAATCGGTCATCCACAAGAGGAAGACTTTCTTCTCGCGGTGCTCCTCCTGGAGGATTGGGTACTGGTGATAGAAGTTGTTGAAGGCCTGCGCCAGTTGGAACGCATATCTCGCGACATGCGCCGGCTCGCCGGCGCTCAAGGCGCCCTCCAGGGCTGAATCGACCTTGGAAGCGGCCAGCAGCACCTGCCAGAAATCCTCGGATTGCAGTTGGCGCGCGAGCGCCTCGGCGGAAAGTTCGGCCGCGAAATCCGGCAGCGCCTCGCCGCGCTCTTCCAACTTGCGCAAAATGTTGCGTGCCCGCACCGCGGCATATTGCACGTAGGGGCCGGTTTCGCCCTCGAAACTGAGCGCCTCCTGCAAATCAAACGCGATCACCGAATTGCGCGTGAACTTGAGCAGGAAATAGCGCAGCGCGCCGATGGCGATCTGCTCGGCTACGCGTTGCCGCTCGGCAGCGGGCTTCTCCATGTGCCGCGCATCCACTTCCACCAGCGCCTTCGCGATCAGGCTGTCCATCAGATCGTCGGCTTTGACGCCCAGACCCTTGCGCCCGGAAACTTCCACGTACGGCCGCTGGCGGTCCTCCTCGGAAAGCGGAATCCCCAGATCGGCGCAGCAGCGCGGCGAGAGCGCCACCATCTCATACGAAAAATGGATCGATTGTTCCGCCTGCGCTGCATATCCCAAACCGCGTAGCCCGGCTACCACCACGTCCTGCAAGTAAGACTGGCGCGCGTCGATCACGTTGTAGACACGCGACCCGTGCCCGAACTGGTGCTCGCCCGGGTAAGGAGTATCGGTGCTCACCCAGAGCACGCGCCCGTCCGAGTAAGTCATCAGCGGCCGGTAATGGAAGTCCTTGCCCAGCAGGCCGAACTTCCAGAGCTGATAGGCGATGTCCTTGCCGACGTAAGTCACCGTGCCATTGGAGCGCACGATCACCTTACCCTCATCGGAAAGTCCCGGCATCACCCAACAGCCCGCGTTCTTGCCCTCACTTTCCAGGTAAATCGCCTGGCGCTGCTTGAGCTGCTCGAACGCGGCGGCCCAGAACTGCAGGTGCAGGATTTCGCTTTCGCGCGGCAGGACGTCGTACTCCACGTCGAGCCGCAACATCGTCTTCAAATGCGCCTGGACGACCGCGTCCGCCACCAGGTTCGCCATCCGCGCCAGTTCGCCCTCGCCAGCCTCAATCGCGTGCAGCGTCTGGCTGCGCCAGGCAAGCGATTCCGGTTGCTCTTTGTAATAGCTCGAAGTGCGCGCGTAGAGATCCCAGCAATAGTAATCGAAGCGCACCGCGGGATCGGCAATCAGCGCTTCCACGTCGGCCACGGTCTTTTGCTCGAGGAAATGGAAGCCCACCACCACGTCGGCCACTTGCACGCCGGTGTTGTCGATGTAATTCTGCACCTCGACCCGCGCCCCGGAAGCGCGCAGCATGCGCACGAAGGTGTCGCCCAGCGTGGCGTTGCGCAGGTGGCCGATGTGCGCCGCCTTGTTGGGATTGATGTTGGTGTGCTCGACGATGATCTTGCCGCCGGCCGCGGACACACCCTCGGCTTCTCCCCGCAACAGGGCCGCGGCGTAAGCGCCGCGGTCGAGACGGATATTGAGGTAGCCGTTGCCCGCCACTTCGAGCGCCGCCACGCCCGGAATCGGCCCGATTTCGGCCGCCAGTTCGGCCGCGATTTTCTTCGGCGCCTGGCGCAATTGCTTGGCGAGTTGGAACGCCGCCGGCACGGCGATCTCGCCGAAATCGCTCTGCCGCGGCTGCTCGATGGCTACGCTCAAGTCCACGCCGTAGCGAGCCTGTATGTGCGCGTGAAACGCGTCTGCGACCTGCTTTTCAATGGAATGGAACACGGGAACCTACGAGTATAACAGCCGCATGAAAATGGCCAGGATGTTCTGGCGGGCAGGCGCAACGGCGATCCGGATTGGCACTTGAATTCGGCAGATTAAATCACCTATTAACAATAGCTTACAGGATTTTCAGGATCTATCGGTTTAACCCTGGCCGCCTGGGAACCCCTCCGGTGACGCATTAAACTCCCGTCCTCTGTCCACAAGCAATCTCCGGCGAGCGTTTCCAGTTTGAGAGCAATAATTGTCGTGGCAACCTTTTTACTTGACATGAGTCGTCGCGAAGACAAGGACTCCATGAATGATCGGCATCAGGAATACGAGCGGCTGATTGCGCCCATCGAAGGCCGCATGATGCGAGCCGTGTGGCGTGTTATGCGCGACCCCAACCACGTGGAAGACGCCTTCCAGGAAGCCCTGCTAACGGTGTGGAAGCGTTGGGATCGCATATGCATTCACCCGAACCCTCAAGCTCTGGTTTTGCAGATCTGCATTAATACCGCGCATGATGCGCTCCGGCGTGAATTGCGTCAGGGCAAATGGCTGGAGACGGACGTAATTCCGGAGGACATCCCGGACTCGTCCCCGTCCGCCGCACAGGATATTTCCGGTGCGGAGCAGGAAACCCAGGTGCTTCGCGCCATCGGACTTTTGCCGAAGAACCAGGCTCGGGCAATCCTGATGCACGCGGTCGAGGAAATTCCGTATGGCGATATCGCGGCGGTGATGGATTGCCGCGAGTCGACCGTCCGCAAGCACGTCGCCCGCGCGCGCGCCAAGCTGCGCAGTTTGCTCTCGCATTTGATCCCGGCAGTACACAAGGAGGAAAGCAGCCATGCGTGACCAGAACGCCAACAACGAGATGGATGAGCTGATTCGAAGGAGTGCACAAGTGGAGATCCCGGCCGAGGTGGAAGATCGCCTGCGCCACAGGCTGGCGGAGTTTCGGACCAGAGTGGAACAACGTCCGCCGAACCGCTGGCGGTCTCTGGCGTATACGCTGACTTACCGGCCGCCGCTGCGAGCGATGGCGATGACCGCTGCCGCGCTGGTGGCAGTTGCCGTGGGACTGGTGCTCATTCCACGAGAGGCAAATGCGAACCGCGTCTACGCGGCAGCCGCACAGCAACTCAGAAGTTCTCAGTCGCTCGAATACACCTTCGTCTTCAGCGAGCTGCCCTATGTGGGAGTCGATTTCAGCTACGCCGCTCCAGGATACCAGCGGGTGAATTGTTCCTGGGGTATCGAGGTGAGGGCCGATCATACCGCCCGCAAGCAGATCGTGCTGATGCACCTGACGCGGATGTACGTGGTTGAATCGGGCAAGCAGGTTGAGAGCCCCGCCAACTCGGACGACTGGGTGAAGCAGTTGGAGTCGCTTCCACCGGTCGCGGACCAAGTGCTCGGCGAGCGGCAAGCCGGGGGCAAGCGGCTGATCGGCTATCGTTTGGTGAAAGCGCCGGACGGAACTTCAATTCCAGGGCTCAAGTCGTTCGATCTGTGGGTGGACGCCGGAACACGGCAGGCGGACCACGTCGATATCGCCATTGAGGAACAGGGCAAGCCGGTTTACCGGATGCACATCCGGAACATCCGCGTGGACGGACCGATCGATCGTTCACTGTTCGATCTGACTCCTCCGGCGGGCTACACCGCCATCACGGCGCCTGGCGTCGAACTGCACGGTAACAAGCCCGCTCCGGTTCAAAACGCGTTGGTGTTGCAAGCGCAGATCCTGCAAAGCACCGCGATGACAGCCGTGATGGCGCCGATGACCGGGATCCTACGAGCAAGCTCCCGCGGCTCTTCAGGCGGTCGAGTCTTACCTGAAGACACTGGGCGTAACTCCCACCGGCCCTCCCTTTGGACGTTTCGAGTCCGAGCACAATTGGGATGCCGGCTATCCCGTGCCGCCGGGAACGCGCGTCGAGGCCCCTTTCGATTCGAGTCTCTGCCCCCGGCGCTGGTTGCATCCGTGGTCGTGAACGGCGCCTGGGGAACGGACTCTGATGCCCGCTGGGGAGCCTTCCTGAAGTCGGTTGTGGAGCAAGGCTATGTGCCCGCCGGGCCGCCGATGGAGATGTGGTCCGGCGAGGATGCCAAACCCGGGACTCAATCGACTGAGATGAGTATTCCGGTGACGAAAGCCAACTGACCTCGTTCCGTAATAGCTATCCAACCGCTCACTCAGATCGCGGCTCTGAAACGGAGCCGCGACCAGAGGGAGCGGTAACTTCCCGAGGTAAAGCATAAACACTCCGATCTCCGCCGGAGTTACAATGACCAACTCAAATCAAGGTACGGAACCGCTATGAGCACAACGATATCTCTGGCAATCCTGAACGAGCTGTTCGATTACAACTACTGGGCGCGAGACCGCCAGCTTCAAACCTGCGCGGCCCTCACGGAGGAGCAGTTTCTGCGTCCGTCTGGGGAACAGCTTCCCTTCCCTGCGGGACACGCTCACGCATCTGCTCGCCGTGGAGTGGTTGTGGCTGGAACGCTGGCGGGGCCAGTCGCCGCGAACCTTGCTGGCGCCCGAGGAGTTCCCCACCCTGGCTGCTCTATCCCAGCGCTGGCAAACGGTGGAACAGCGAGATGAGAGAGTACGTGGCCGGACTGACTGAGGAAGCGCTCGAGTGCCCGATGACCTTCGTCAATACCAGAGGGAAAACGTGGACCTACGAGTTGTGGCGCATGATCGTATCATCTGCTCCACCACCAGACCTATCATCGCGGCCAGGTGACGGCCCTTTTCCGGCAGCTCGGGGTGCAGCCGCCCAAGGTCGATTTCCTGGACGCGCACGACATGGGGTTCCGTTGCTGAGGCTGCGCGATCGTATTCTCGGCGAATCGAGCGCGCTCAACTGCCCAGGCCGACCAAAACGACGCCGGCCAGCACCAGGCCCAGCCCGAGCACCTTCGAGCGCGTAAACCGCTCATGGAAAAAAAGGCGCGACCACAACAGGGTCCAGATGTATCCGACGGCAACCATGGGAAACAACACGGAGAGCTGTCCGTGCCGGATTCCCAGGCCGTAGAACACCGAAGAACCCAGGTACAAGGCGACTCCGAGCGCGAGCCGCCAGTTCAACAGGCTCATTATCCCCGTCAGCCGGACCGCGCCCAGCTTCAGAAACACCGCGCCGAAACTCCCCACCACGGAGGCGAACAGTACCAGCAACATCGAACTGAGAGGAGTGGAAGTCACTGCCGGTCACCCCGTCCGAGCATGGCCACGCCCGCCATGATGCCGGCGATTCCCACCAGCTTCAGCGGGCTGAGCGTGTCATGAAAGATGAAGTAGGAAAGCGCGGTCACCCATACATACGACAGGCTGATGATCGGATACATCAGCGACAGCTCGCCCTCGCGCAGCGCCAGCACCATCAACAGTGTGAACAGACCATACAGCGCATACCCGGCAATCAGCGGCACGTTAGTCAGAATCGCCAGCAGGTTCAGGCTGAAATGGGTCATCCCGATTTTCATCAGGATCTGCGCCATCGCGCTGATCAGCGTGGCGCCCGCCATCATCAACACATTGCGCCCCCGTGCGGCGGAATTCGGGTTCGCGGAAGCGCGCGCGGCGGTCGTACTCAAGATTTGTGACCTCGGAATGCCTGGTTGGCGGACTCTGGAAGAACAGGATAACAGGGATTGAGGGTACAATGAGAGACTGTGGAAGAAATCAACGTGGCCGCGGTGCAAGAGCCGCCGGCTTCGCCCGTGGAGGCTCCGCCGGTCCCGGCGGACCGGGGATACATCGCGGAATGGACCATCACCATCATCCTGCTGCTGTTTGGCACCACTTCGCTGGTGCAGGCATTCGTGATCCCCACCGGCAGCATGGAAGAGACGTTGCTGATCGGCGACCACCTATTGGTGGACAAGCTCTCCTACGCGCCTTCGGGACCGGTCTCGAAGCACATTCTGCCTTATAGCGAGCTGAAGCGCGGCGACATCATCGTGTTCCGTTATCCAATGGACATTAAGCAGACGTTTGTGAAACGCTGCATCGGCCTGCCGGGCGACCGCATCCGGCTGATCGACAAACAGCTCATCCTGAACGGCAAAGCCGTGCGCGAACCCTACGTCTATCACAAGACGCAGTACATCGAGTCCTACCGCGACAATTTTCCCAACGAACCCAACGTGCACGTGGAAGCGTTGGCGCAGGACATGCTGTTGAACCATGTGCGGAATGGCGAGGTCATAATCCCGCCCAACTGTTATTTTGCGATGGGCGACAACCGCGATTCTTCCCTCGATAGCCGGTACTGGGGGTTCGTGCCGCGGGCCAATATCATCGGCAAGCCGCTGCTCGTCTATTGGTCTTACGATGCGTCGACCCAAGCGTTGATCGGCCCCACCCTGAGCTGGCGTCACCTGGTGGATCTGGTGGAACACTTTCCCACCAAGACCCGCTGGAACCGGACCCTGCACCTGATTCACGGCTACCCGCTGAACTGAATGAACCGCCACTGTTACGGACTGATCCTGGCCGGCGGGCGCGGCACGCGCTTCTGGCCGCGGAGCCGCAGGCGCTCCGCCAAACAAGTGCTGAACGTGGTGGGCGAGCGATCGCTGATCCAGACCACGGTGGATCGACTCGCGCCAGTGATTCCTCCGCAGCGCATCTGGATTCTAACCAACCATCACCTGCGCGACGTTATCGTGGCGCAGCTTCCTCAAGTGCCCAAAGCCCAGGTGTTGGCCGAACCAGTGCAGCGCAACACGGCGCCGGCGATCGGCCTGGCGGCGCACATTTTACGCTCACTCGACCCGGATGCCGTGATGGGCGTGTTCCCCGCCGATCACGTGGTCTCCCGCCCGGCGGTGTATCGCAGCGTGGTACGGGCCGCCTTCCGGGGCGCGGCGGCCGGACACCTGATGGTGGTCGGCGTTCAGCCGCGCTGGCCGGAAACCGGCTACGGCTATATCGAATTCCCGCGCGGCGCCCAGGCCGGAACGCCCGAGGCCATTCCGGTCAAGCGATTCCGCGAGAAGCCGGCGCTGGCTCAAGCCAAACGCTACGTGGCTGCCGGCAACTTCTATTGGAACTCGGGGATGTTCTTCTGGCGCGCGGGCGTGCTGCTGGAACAGTTGCGGCAACATCTGCCCAAGACGGCCACCCTGCTGGCTTCCCTGCCCCGCTTCGGCTCGCGCCAGTTCGCGGCCAGGCTGGCGAGGGCCTTTCCCTTGTGCGACAACATATCCATCGACTATGCCGTGATGGAAAAAGCGGGCAACGTCCGCGGCGTTGCGGCGGCGGATTTCGGCTGGAACGACGTGGGAAGCTGGAACGCCGTCTATGAACTGCTGCCCGGCGACAGCGACGGCAACGTGGCGGCCGGCGAGACGGTCTGCTTGAACGCGCATCGCAACTTCATCGACGCCCGCGGCAAGATGGTGGCGCTGCTCGGCGTGGACGACCTGATCGTGGTCGATACTCCTGACGCTCTGCTGGTGGCGCGCCGCGATCTCGCGCAGCAAGTCGGAGACGTGGTCAAGGCTCTCGAGCGCCAGAAGCGCGAAGATCTCCTGTAGACCAACCTCACATCACTGGTAGGTGTGGCACACGCGCTCTCGCGTGCCACGCGTTACCGAATGGCCATGGTGACGGTGTTCGAGACCGCGCCGCCGATGTAAACGGTCACCGGCACGGCATTGCCGGGCGCCACATCGGGCACGTTCGCGTTGAGCTGGTACAAACCCACGTAGCCGGGCGCAAGGCCCCAGTATTCGAGCGCGGTCTGCACTCCGCCGATGGTCACCGCCGGCTCTGTCAGGGCCCAGGAGAGCGGAAAGTCGGGGCCGGTAGGAATAGAAGCAGGTGAACCGGTTGCCGGCTGGTAGCCGACCGCGCCAAGGCCGGTACAGAAGATCGAAACCCAGTCGCCGGCGGACGCAGGATGAGTGGAATCGACCAGCCGGTTGGACAGGTCGAGGATCGCCCCTTGGCCGGTGCCTTGGTCGTTCACGGTGAAGATTGCCGGCGCGAACCCAGCGAGGCTCACGGTCTGTGCGGTGCCCGCCTGGCCGTTTACGATGACAGTCAAGGTAGTCTGCGACTGTCCGGCCAATTCCCAGGGAACCTGGAAGTTGATCTGTCCGCTCGAAGCGAAGAACAGGGGAGCCAGTGTACCGCCGTCGAGTTGAACCGAGAGGCCCGAAATATTAGTGGGCAGCGGATATTGAGTGGCGGTGACCGCAGAAGATAGCGAAAAGCTTCCGAACACCGAGGCAACACTGCCGGGCACCAGAGCGGCCGAGTAACTGGCGCCGTTCACAGTGCTGCCCGTGCCCGCTTGCGATACGACGACCGGCACGCCGGCGATGGAAACGACGGCGGAGCGATCGTCACCCGAGTTGGCGGCGGCGGCAAGAGTGATGGTCGCCGGCCCAGTGCCTATGGCGTTGCCGGACCAGGCGATCCATTGGGGCAGGCTTTGCACCGCCCAGGTGCAACCAGACGCGGTTTGAATAGTTGCGACGAAGTTGCCGCCTGAGGAGCCGACGGCCGCAAACGAGAGCGGGTTGACGGTGTATGTGCAGGAGGCGCCCGAAGGGGTTAAAACGCGAACGCGATCGTTGCCGGTATCCGAGATGTAGACACTGCCGGAAGGGTCTATAGCAATGCTGGACGCATCCAGCGTCGCGCTAGCCGGCGGGACGCCATCTGCGACCGTTGCACCGGCTCCGGCGACAGTCGTGATCACTCCTCCAGAGACTTTGCGAATGCGGTAGGGATCGCCCGCGATATAGAGGCTGCCGGCCGAGTCCACGGCGATACTCGAAGGGTAGCTCAACCCGGCGCTGGTGGCCGGGCCATTGTCGCCGCTATAACCAGACCCGTTTCCCGCGACAGTCGTGATCACTCCACCCGAGACCCTGCGGATGCGGCCATTATTCGTATCCGCGATGTACAGGTTGCCGGCCGAATCCACGGCGACGCCACCGGGGAAGCTCAATTCGGCGTTTGTAGCATCGCCGCCGTCGCCGGCGAAACCGCCGGTCACGCTGCCCGCCACGGTTGTGATCACACTATTCGAGATTTTGCGGATGCGATTATTGTCCATGTCGGCAATGTAGATATTGCCGGCGGAGTCCACTGCAACATCGGATGGGACGTTGACTTGGGAGCTCGTGGCAGGGCCATTGTCACCGCTGAAGCCACAGATGCCGTTTCCCGCGATGGTCGAGACCAAACCGTTTGAGACTTTGCGGACACGGCAATTGTACGCGTCGGCGATATAGAGGTTGCCCGCGGAATCGACGGCGAGGCCGTACGTGAAACCGTTCAACTGCGCGGCGGTGGCCGGGCCGTCGTCGCCGCTGAACCCCGGCGTCCCGTTTCCGGCGACGGTTGCGATCACGCCATTCGAGACCTTGCGGACGCGGCCGTTGCGAGCATCGCCGATGTAGAGGCTGCCGGTGGAATCCACGGCAACGCCGGATGGCAGGTCCAGTTGGGCGCTGGTGGCCAGGCCGTTGTCGCCGCCAAAGCCGGTTCCATTTCCGGCAACCGTGGTAATGATGCCGCCCGAGACTTTGCGGATGCGCTCGTTAGAACCGTCGGCTATGTACAGGTTGCCGGACGAGTCGAAGGCGATACCCGACGGTGAGCCCAACAGGGCACTGGTGGCCGGGCCGTTGTCGCCGAGCGAGGTGCCACCGCCGGCCACAGCGGTAATGATCCCGCCCGAAACTTCACGGATGAGGTTCCATCCGTCGGCGATATAAAAGTTTCCCGCGGAGTCAGTGGCGACGCCTTCCGGGCCGCACAATTGGGCGCTGGTAGCGGGGCCGTTGTCCCCATTGCCGGTCTGGCCGAAACGCATGAAAGTGCTGCACAAGCCGGCGCCAGCCACGGTGGCGATGATTCCGTTCGAAACCTCGCGGATACGGTTGTTCTGGGTGTCCGCGATGTAGACGTTGCCGGCTGAGTCCACCGCGACACCGCCGGGATCGTGGAGTTCGGCGTTGGTCGCCGGGCCGTTGTCACCGCCGAAGCCTTGCGTGCGGTTTCCCGCCACGGTGGTGATCAACCCGTTCGAGACCTTGCGGATGCGGTTATCGGCTGCGTCGGCGATGTAGAGGTTGCCGGCTGAATCGAGGGCGACGCCTACGGGAGCGGACAACAGGGCGCTGCTGGCAGGGCCGTTATCGCCGAGCGAGGCGCCTCCGCCCGCCACGGTAGTAATGACTCCATGCGAAACCTTGCGGACGCGGCCATTACCGGCGTCGGCGATGTACACGTTGCCGGCGGAGTCCACCGCGACGCCCGCCGGGAAGGCCAACTGGGCGCTGCCCGCCGGACCGTTATCGCCGCTGAAGCCGTAGGTTCCGTTGCCCGCGACCAGCGTCAGCACACCCGATGCGGCATCCAGGCGCAGCACGATGTTGTAGTCCTGCGCCGCGATGAAGACATTGCCGGCGGAATCAACTGCAATCCCCCCGGAGGTGCTGCCGAGACCGGCGGAAGTGCCGGGAACGTTGACCGGCAGACCGCCTCCGGCGATTGTGTTGATGGTGTAGGTCTGGCTGAATGCGGAAAAAGCGACCAGGATCGACGGCAGCAATGCGCGTAGCGCTGGCAGGCAACCAATGTCATCCGGCTTCATTGGAACTGAAACCAGTTCAGATTGCCCATGCCGCTGGAACTGCCGTTCTGGAAGACGACGAAGAGATTCTGCACTCCTGCGGCGCCGGACACTGGAGCGCTGATGGTTTGCCACGTCTGCCAGCCGCCGGTCACGGGAATCGTAGCCTGCGCGAGCAGCGGTCCGGTGGAGCTGCCGGAATGGAGTTCGATCGTTCCGGGGCTGCCACTGCCGTTCGCCACCCGCACTTGCACAACATGAACGCCGGAACCGAAATCGATATTCTGGTATTCCGCCCAATAACCCGGGGCGGAATATCCCAGGTCGAATCCGCCGTTAGTGTCGGAACAGGGTTCGGTCTGGAGTTCACCGGCTGAGTTATAACCGCCGAGCCGGTTATAACTGGAACCCTGAATCTGAGTGGTCGCGGGTATCACCGGAGTCCAACACGACCGCCGGCAGGGGTATTCGAGGCCGGCATTCCATTGAAATGTGGCGCCGGCATAAGAGGGCAGCGAATACTGGAACGATGTTCCGTACCATACCACCTGGAAATTCTGGGTTGCCGCGGAATCGTTGTATACCACCAGCACACGCGACCGTTCGCCGGGTTCTGCGTGCTCGGCGCCAAGAGTGCCCGCGTGGCGAAGCGGGTTGATAAACGCGGCGCTGATAATACCCGGCGCGTTGTTCGACCACACACGCACCGCTCCGGGCACGACGAACTTGCTGAAATGGCCCAAGGTGTAATAGTCGATGTTGTAAGTGACCAGGCCCGAAGGATTGTTGACCGTAATCAGGCCGCTGCAATCGCCGCACCCGCCCGTATGCGGCCCTCGATTCTGGTCGAGCGCCAGGCTCCACTTGACATACGACCGGCTCCAGTTCCGCATGGAGTGGGCAATCATCTCGAAGTCTGTCTTCACTTCGTCGGCGATCCACGTTCCGCCCGAGGCTTCGGTGACGTATTGGTCAAACTGCGGAAAGAGGTTGTGCAGCGTGGTCATGGCGCCGGGAGGGCCGCCGTACCAATGCCAGGCGACGCCGGCAATCTGCGCCGAGCCGGCCAAAGTCGCATCCCCAAAAACCGTCTCCGGGTATGAGGGCGTGTCCCAGTTGTGATCGTAGACCAGGATTTTGCTGTTGATATTTGCGGTAGCCAGCGCGGGCAGGACGTAGTTCTTCAAAACGGTGAGCTGGTCCGTGGGGGCCATATATTCGCCCGGATAATCGGTGGGAACGTTGAGTGGTTCATTCTGGATGGTGAGGTAGTCGACCGGCACGCCGGCGGCCTGGTACGCTTGCACATACTTGACCAGATAGTCGGCGAATGCGGAGTACTGTGCGGGAAGCAGCTGGGCGGTAGATGATGAACCGCCGATCATGGAACCGTTGGCCTTCATCCACGCTGGCGGGCTCCAAGGCGTCCCCAGCATCTTGATCTGCGGATTGATGGTCTTCGCCTGCCGAAGCATGGGGAGGATGTCGGCTTGGTCGTGGGCGACGGAAAAGCTGGTCAGACTGGGGTCGACGATTCCGTACGGAAGGTCGTCGTAGGAATAATCGTATCGTGTGATGTCGGAGGCGCCCATCGGATTGCGCAGGAAGCTGACACCGATTCCCTGCGAGTGGCTGAAGAGCGATTGCATGACGCCGCCGAGCGCGGTCTTGGGGACGACTTCGTTCAGCAGGTAAGCCGCCGAATCGGTCATGGAAGCGCCGAATCCCTCGATGGTCTGCTCGGCTTGGGATTCGGAAATGAAGATGGAGGGAAGCTGGATGGAGGTGCCGGGCGCAAACTCGACCGGCGGCTGTGGCGCCATCAGCGTTTTCTGATCGTCGGTGGTCAGCCAGACGCTGACGGTTTGGGCGCTTGCCAGCGCACCACTGGCGGCCCAGAGGCACAGCGCCGCAAGCGTTGAGAAACTTTTTCCAGACAGCATGGCCGGTCTCAACTTTTATCGTATCGCATGGTGCTGGACACTTCGCCGTAGAGGACCCACAGCGCTACCGCCCGTGCCACCGCGATCCTAATCGCGCGTCCGCTCGCCGTTCACGATGCGCCAGATGCCGGCAGGGTTGCCGGCGCGCAATTCTTCGGGCAGCAGGGACGCGGGTGCGTCCTGGAAACAGACCGGCCGCGCGAAACGGTCGATGGCGCGGCCGCCCACCGACGTGCTCCGGCCGTCAGGCGTCGCGGGCACGGGCCGCCGTGCACCATCGCCTGGCACACTTCCACGCCGGTCGGGTAACCCTCGAACACGATCCGGCCCACGCGCGTTTCGAGCGCCGCGGCCAGGCTGGCGGCGGCAGCTCTCGCCGCGCGCGAGTGAATCGTAGCCGTCAGGTTGCCTTCCAGGCTGCGCGCCAGATTTCGAGCGCCTGATCCAGCGTCCGGTAGCGGACCATCAGCGAAGCCGGCCCGAATACCTCGGCGGCCAGCTCCGCGCTGTCGAGAAAGGTTTGGGCATCCGTCTCGAACAGCGCAGCCGCGGCGCCGGCGCCGGTTGCCTGCGCCACCAGGCGCAGGCGCGAATCGCGCGCACGCTCCTCCACCAGGCGGCAATAGTTCTCCAGAATTCCGGAGTTCAGCATGGGCGCCGGCGCGGTGGTTTCGATTTTGGCGCCCAGCGCGGCCACCAGCGCGTCGCCGCCCGGCCCCTCTTCCACCAGCACGACGCCGGGATTGGTGCAGAATTGCCCCACTCCCATGGTCACGGACGCGTGTAGGCCGGCGGCAATGGGGGCGCCGCGCTCAGCCAGCGCCTGGGGCAGCACGAAGACCGGGTTCACGCTGCCCATTTCGGCATAAAACGGGATGGGCTCCGGCCGCGAGCGCGCGATTTCGGCCAGCGCCAGGCCGCCCTTGCGCGAGCCGGTGAACGCGGCGGCCTGGATCAGACGATGCGCGACCAGCGCCTGCCCGATGCGATGATCCTGGCTGAAGAGCAACGAAAAGACGCCATCCGGCATCAGCGTCCTGCGCGCCGCGGCAGCGATGGCGGCGCCGCACATCTCGGCCGTGCCCGGATGAGAGAAGTGGGCGTTGACAACCACCGGGTTCCCGGCTGCCAGCGCGGATGCCGTGTCGCCCCCTGCCACGGAAAACGCCAGCGGAAAATTGCTGGCGCAGAAAACCGCTACCGGACCCAGCGGGCGCAGCATCGAACGCAGATCGGGCTTCGGCGCCGGCTTGCGGCCGGGATCGGCCGTATCGATGCGCGCATCCACCCAGGAACCCTCTTCGACAATGCCGCCCAAAAAGCGGAGCTGGTAGGCGGTGCGGCCCAACTCGCCGCGGACGCGGGCTTCCGGCAACGCGCTTTCCAGCATCACGCGCTCGATGAGCGCATCGCCGAGGGTCTCCAACTGCGCGGCGATCGCACGCAGGAATTCGGCGCGGCGGCCGCACGGCAGCGCGCGATAATCGCAAAAAGCCGCCGACGCAAGCGCGGCCGCTTCATCCAGATCTCGATCGTCCGCTGGGTGGAAAGGCGGCTCCAACCTCTCGCCCGTGCGCGCGTTGACAGCGAAGAAAACGCCGTCCGAAGCTGTGGCCCGCCGTGTGCCGATGATGGATTGTCCGCTTAGCTGCATTTCAGGCTCGAAGAAAGAGTGTAGCGCGGGCGCCGATCATTTCAACGCAAAGACCAGAAACACGATCAGGCCGGCGATGCCACCGAAAAAGCTTCCCAGGATCACCCAGGATAGGCGATGGCCGAAGTTGAACGTGTACCCGAACCCAATGCGTTTCTGCACGAAGATGGCCGGGTCGCGCGGATTGTAGTACACGCTGCCCAGGGTCCAACACTGGTCGGGTGTGGCTTCGGTGGGCATGGCTGGGTTGGTGGCGCATTGGAAAGAATACACCAGCAGCGCGATCACGAAAATCGGCACCGCAACCAGGAGAACCGTGGGCGAAATAATGCGCAGCGGCAGCAATCCGACCCCGGCAAACACAAACCCGAGAAGATACATGACGCCGATCAGGACCTTGAGCACAGCCAGCATCTGCGGGCTGTGACGCGAGCCGTAATACATGGCCAGACCGAGCAGCAGTATCAGCAGCATCAGGCCTGTGGCGAACAACAGCGGACCGTAGACGCCGCCCGCGGTGCGGTGTGCCCAGCCGTTGGGCTGGCCGTTGGCGCCCCAGTGTATGGGGAACCGCTCGGGGATCTGGTCCCAATGCGCCTGCAAGTATAGTGCGACTGCGAGGGGAAAAGCGAATGGCGGCAACGCCCAGCTCAGCCAGTGCGGAAAGTGGCGCTCGCCGTTCGACGGCGCTGGCGCGACCGCGGGCGACGCTTCGATTGCATCGCGGAGGTTGCTGCGCGCACGGAAGAACGCGACCATCCCAGCCAGCAAGGGCGCCAGTAGCGCGATCGCCGACGCCAGATCCGGCGATCGGGGCGCCAGATAGAGCACGGCCAGCGCGGCTAGGCCGATCGACAAGGCCACCCGCCAGTGGTAGCGGCGG
Organism: Bryobacterales bacterium; assembly: GCA_963843095.1. Lineage (GTDB taxonomy): Bacteria > Acidobacteriota > Terriglobia > Bryobacterales > Bryobacteraceae > Bog-375. The sequence goes on along the minus strand of CAWJLI010000035.1, from coordinate 768 downwards.
AGCGCGGCGCGGGCGGCATCCGTCGAGCGGAATTGCGGAGGAACCGTGATGCCGAAACAATACCCCCGCGGCGAGAAGTGCGGCAACAGGAGCATGACAGCTCCCATCAGCGCCAACTCCAAAAGCAATGGGAAAACCAGGTCGGCCATATCCTTCACCAGCCTAGCGCGCGCGGGTGGCGTAGCCAAGGGGCTGGCTGCGCAGCGTAAAATCGGGGCCAATTTAGGCATGCACGCTTCGCTCTCACGACGCGTCACCTGGTAAACGCTATGCGAAGACTCCTGCTGCTGGCGCTGGCGGCGAGCGCATTACACGCCGCGTCCATTCGCGGCGCGGTAGTGGAAAACATGAGCGGGAGACCGCTGGCACGCACCCTGGTGGCGCTAGCGCCGCTGCCCGGTTCGCCCGGTCGGGCGCTCTCCGTTCGCACCAACTTGAGTGGCAGCTTCGAGTTCGTCGGCTTGCCGGCGGGCGAGTACCTGGTTAGCGCCGCGCGGGCCGGCTTCGCGCCGGTCGAGTACGGGCAAAAGGAGTTTCACTCGGCCGGGCTGCCGATTGTGGTCGAAGAGTCGACAGCGACGTTTCTCGAAATCCGCATGAAGCGTTTCGGAGCGATTGCGGGCACCGTGCTGGACGAAAACGACGTGGGTATCCCCGACACGAATGTGGTGGCTTATCGGGATACCCGTCCGCCGCAGTTGGTTGGCCACGCCACTGCCGACGACCGGGGCATGTACCGCATCTCGGGCCTGCCGCCCGGCCGCTACC
>CAWJLI010000034.1:0-11748 GCA_963843095.1 Bryobacterales bacterium | reverse complement strand
GGTAGCGTGCGCCGTGGCTGCTACACTGAAACCGATGCTGCGTTTGCTTGGGCTGGCGATTATCGTTTGCGCCTCGCTGCGCGCCGAAACGGTGGTGGTTCTGCGGTTTTTCAACCACGCCAATTCGGCCGGCCTGGATTGGATCGGCGAGAGTATCGCCGAAACCGTGCAGGATGCGCTTTCCTCCGAAGGGTTGTTGGTGCTGGGACGGGAAGCCAGGACGGAGGCCTACCGGCGGCTTTCGCTGCGCCCGGGCGCCGAACTCACGCACGCTTCGATCATCAAGGTTGGCGACGCGCTGGACGCCGCCCGCGTGGTCTACGGATACTACGAACTGCTGCCGGCCGAAGGTGGCGGCGCGGCGTCCAAAGGATCGCTGCGCATCACCGCGCGCGTGCTCTATCTGAAAGAGACGCGCCAGGGCCCGTTGTACAGCGAACTGGGAGCGCTCGAGGACGTGGCGGAGCTCGAAGCGCGCCTGGGATGGCAGACGCTGCGGCAACTGGACCCGCGCAGCGTAACCTCCGAGGAGGATTTTCTCAAGGTGCGCCCGCCCGTGCGCATTGACGCGGTGGAGAATTACGTGCGCGGCCTGCTGGCCTCGGACCCGGAGCAGCGCCAGCACCTGTTCATGCAAGCCGCCCGCCTGGATGAACATTATTCTCCGCCGTGTTTCCAGTTGGGCAAGAGCTACTGGGAAAAGCGGGAATACAAGGTGGCGGCCGGGTGGCTTGCGCGCGTCGGCCCCTTCGATCGTCGCTATCTGGAAGCGCAGTTCTTTTTGGGTTTGTGCCGCTATCACTCCGAGGATTACGCCGGCGCCGAGAACTCTTTCAAGCTGGTGGCGGGCTCGATGCCGCTCAACGAAGTATTCAATAACCTGGGCGCCGCCGAAGCGAGGCTCACCCATTACCAGGAGGCCATTGCGAACTTCCAGAAAGCGCTGGAGGGCGACAGCGCCGATCCCGACTATCACTTCAACCTCGGCTACACCGAGTGGCGAGCCGGGCAATACGCGGCCGCCGCGGAGAGCTTCCAAGCGGTTCTGGACCGCGCTCCTACCGATCAGGAGACGACGCTGATGCTCGACCGTTCGCTCAAGAGCGAGGGCGCGCGCCCCGGCGAGCCGCGCCTCGAAGACCGCGTGCGCGTGAAGACCAACTACGACGAAGAGGCGTATCGCCAACTGCAAGCCGAACTGAAGAAATAACCGCGGGCTCGCAGCCCAAGACCGCCGGATCGAGGCTGCCGCGGGGTAGGTCCTCGGCGGAATTCGGAGCTCCGTTTGGTCCGTTTACCTTTGGATAACTTGCACGTTGCGGGCTACCGACCGGAGAATAGGAGCGGGTTTCCCGTGACGGATCCATGCCTCGCGTATATCGCTCAAGGAAAGCTGCATCTGCAGCGTGATGGCGTGCCGCAAACCGTGGAGAGCGCGTTCGGGCGCTCTCTGAGGGATCGCGCAATCCAGATACACAACCGGCACGCATGGAAGGCGCAGGGCCGCGGCGCACAATACATGCGCGGCATGTTGTGGGCGGGCGCGGCGCACGATCCGAGTGAGTTTCGGATCGCGGTGACGAGCGTCACCCGGGGGCGTAATCCGGGCGAGGTATTGTACACGCTCGAAACCGACGAAATCAGCGGCGTATTCGCCCTCGACGCGACCGGCTTCGAGCAGAGGTTGTTCCACACGGCCGATTTCCGGGTTCAGGATATCGACGTGCATCCGGATGGCGCCGCGATTGCGGTATCCGTCCACCACACGAACGGGACGGCCAACGTCGCTGTGCTGAACATGGATGGAACGGACTTCACGGAGGTCTCGGAAGGCGATTCGTTCGACCGGGCGCCTCGCTGGGTGCCGGGCTCGAGCCGGCGGCTGATCTTTCAGAGCGCCGGTGCGGGACGCGACGCCGGGGGACGCTTTTCCCAATTTGGTCCATTCGCCGTGCACCAACTCGACCTGGAGTCGGGCGAAATCTCATGCCTCGCCGAGGACGCTAAGTTCGATCTGCTGGGACCGCAGATGAGTGGCGACGGAGCCCTGTACTACATCCGCCGGCCCTACGCGAGCGGCCAACCGGCGATCAATGTCTTCGGCGCCGTGACCGATATGGCTTTGCTGCCGTTCCGGCTCCTGTTCGCGGTTTTCCAGTTCTTCAACTTCTTTTCCGTGAAGTACACCGGGCGGCCGCTCGCCACCTCGGGAGGCGCTGCGAAAAAGACCCAGGACGTGAAGCGGATGATGGTGTGGGGCAACCTGATCGACGCCGAACACGCGGCCCGCGAAGACGGCTTGGGTGAACAGGACGCGCCTTCCATGGTGCCATCTTCCTGGCAGCTTGTCCGGCAGTCGCCGGACGGCAAGGAAGTGCTGGCGAAAAGCGTCCTTTCCTTTCACATCGCCACAGACGGTTCGGTGGTCTACACCAACGGCAGCGCCGTTCACTGGATCCGGGCGAAGGGCGAACGTGCCACGCGGATACTGATGGGAGCCATGATCGAGCAGGTGGCGGCGCTGTAGCCTGCTTGCTCCCGACTACCGGCGAATGACGTTAGAATGCTGTCTTGGTTCGAGTTGTGGAGGCACTTCATGTCGAAATTACTGTTATCGATGATCGTGACGGGCGTTGCCGCGTTGGCGCAGGCGCCCCAGTCGGCACAAACGCCGCCGCCGGCGAATCCGCCAGCAGCGGCGCGGCCCGACGGGCTGTACGCCCACTTCAAGACTTCGATGGGCGACATCACCGTCCAGCTTTACGAGAAAGACACGCCGATCACGGTGCGCAACTTCGTGGGGTTGGCCAAAGGCACCAAGCCGTGGAAAGATCCGAAGGGCGTCCTGGTGCGGCGGCCGCTGTACAACAACACGATCTTCCATCGCATCATGCCCAATGGCATGATCCAGGGCGGCGACCCGACTGGTACCGGCACTCACGAGTGCGGCATCAAGATCCCCGATGAGTTTCTGCCCGGCCTCAAGTTCAACCAGCCGGGCCGGCTCGCCATGGCCAATACGGGATCGCCCAACTCGGGCGGCTGCCAGTGGTTCCTCACCGTGGCGGCGCCGATCCGCGATTGGGACGGCGGCTACACCATCTTCGGCCAGGTGGTGGATGGGCAGGACGTGGTGAAGGCCATTTCCAACGTGCCGGGCAAGCGGCTGCCGGAGGGCGGCGTCCGTCCCACTGCGGACGTCAAGCTGATCAGTGTCGCCATCGAGCGCGTCGGCCCCGAGCCGGCCGCGAAGAAAGCGCCTGCGGCTAAAAAGTAGCCGGCGACCGCTCCCTTACCGCGCTACAGCGGCGATCGAACCGTACGGTTTGCCGACTTCCTGCGCGTCCACCACGGCCACGGCGGCCACGTGCACGATGTCGTTGACTTCCGAGCCGCGCTGCAAAACGTGCACCGGCTTGGAAAGGCCGGTCAGCAGCGGGCCGATGGCCTCGGCGCCGCCGATGCGCTGCAGCAGCTTGTAGGCGATGTTGCCGGCTTCCAGGTTGGGAAACACCAGCACGTTGGCGCCGCCCTTGAGCGTGCTGAACGGGTAGGTTTCGTCGAGGATCTGCGGCGTCACCGCGGTGTCGGCCTGCATTTCGCCGTCGATCATCAGGCCCGGCGCGCGCTGGCGCACCAGTTCCACGGCGCGGCGCACTTTTTCCGCCAGCGGATGGCGCGTGCTGCCGAAGTTGGAGAACGAGAGCATCGCAATCCGCGGCTCGACGTTGAAGCGGCGCGCCTTTTCGGCGGCCATGATGGCGATTTCGGCAAGCTGCTCGGCGGTAGGCTCGATGTTGACGGTGGCATCGGCCAGGAAGTACAGGTCGCCCTTGGCGGTGATCAGCAGGTACACGCCGGCCACCTCGCGCACCTCCGGGCGCACGTCGATCACCTGCAAGGCGGGACGGATGGTATCGGGATAGTGCGTGGTCAAGCCGCCGATCAAGCCGTCGGCGTCGCCCAGCCGCACCATCATGCTGCCGAATGTGACCGGGTTGAGGATGGTCTGGGCGGCTTCGGTGCGGGTGATGCCCTTGCGCTGCCGCAACTGGTAAAACTCCTCGAGGTACTCTTCCAGGCGGGGGAAAGTGGCCGGTTCGACCATCTGCGCGCCGGTCAGGTTGAGGTGCAGCTCGGCGGCCAGCGCCTGGATCTTCTCTTGGATTGCCGAGCAGGATTGGGTGGGCGATCTTCTCGTCGAGCAGGATCTGGCAGGCGCGCAGAATCTTGGGCTGCTCGCCTTCGGCGAACACAATCCGTTTGGGCTGCTTTTGCGCCTTGTGGATCATGGCGCGCATCACTTCGTTGGCGCGGCCGAGGCGGCGCTCCAGTTCCTCGCGATACTGGTCAAGATCGACCGGCCGCCGCGCCACGCCGGTTTCCATGGCCGCCTGCGCCACCGCCGAGGCCTCCCAGATCAGCACGCGCGGATCGAAGGGCTTGGGAATGATGTATTCGCGGCCGAATTCCATCCGCTCCACGCCATAGGCGCGCAACACCGAATCGGGCACGTCCTGCTTGGCCAGCCAGGCCAGGGCGAGCGTGGCGGCGCGCTTCATCTCGTCGTTGATGGTGGTGGCGCGGACGTCCAGGGCGCCGCGGAAAATGAAGGGGAAGCCCAGCACGTTGTTGATCTGGTTGGGAAAGTCGGAGCGGCCGGTGGCCACGATGGCATCCGGACGCGCGGCCAGCGCCACGTCGTAGGCGATTTCCGGATCCGGGTTGGCGAGGGCGAAGATGATCGGGTTGGGCGCCATCGTCATCACCATATCCGGCGTCACCGCGCCGCCGCTCGAAAGGCCGAAGAACACGTCGGCGCCCACCAGCGCCTCGGCCAGCGTGCGGGCTTCGGTCTGGTTGGCGTAGCGGGCCTTGTAGACGTTCATGTGCTCGGCGCGGCCTTCGTAGATCACGCCCTTGGTGTCGCACATCAAAATGTTTTCCCGGCGCACGCCCAGGTTGCAGTAGTGGGCGGCGCAGGAGATGGCGCTGGCGCCGGCGCCGTTGAACACCACCTTGATTTCGCCGATCTTCTTGCCGACGATCTCGAGCGCGTTCAGCAAACCGGCGGCGGAGATGATGGCGGTGCCGTGCTGATCGTCGTGGAAGACCGGGATGTTCATGGTCTTCCGCAGCTCTTCCTCGATCATGAAGCACTCCGGCGCCTTGATGTCCTCCAGGTTGATGCCGCCGAAGGTCGGTTCCAGCACCTGGCAGGTGCGGATGATCTCGCGCGGATCTTCGGTCGCCAGCTCGATATCGAACACGTCGATATCGGCGAAGCGCTTGAACAGCACCCCTTTGCCCTCCATCACCGGCTTGCCGGCCAAGGCGCCGATATTGCCCAGGCCCAGCACCGCGGTGCCATTGCTGACGACCCCCACCAGGTTGCCCTTGCCCGTGTAGACGTAGGCCAGCGCCGGGTCCCGCTCGATTTCGAGACACGGGACGGCAACTCCGGGCGAATAGGCCAGGCTCAGATCACGCTGCGTGCGGCAGGGCTTGGTGGGAGTCACCGCCAGTTTGCCGGCTGGGGGTCTGGAATGGTATTCGAGAGCGTCTTCGGGACGGATCGTCATAAACTATGGCCTTTCGCACAGATTCTGGGTGTGATCATCCGAAAATGAGGTCGGAGTGTTGCAGTTTTCAACAATTTCCACCGGGCTCTTGAAGAAAAGCAACACTCCCGTGGCTCCAGATGGCCGGTCATGCCCCATTTCACGCGGGCAAGCTGAAGTGTGCCCTACCTCGTCCGCCGCCACATCTCTTCCAATTGCAGCAGGCTAAGTTGTTCGGCGCGCAGAGCGGCTTCCGGCCAGCTTTCGACTACACCCTTACCATACACCACTGCGAGGTTGTTGCGTATGGTCTTGCGCTTGTGGCGGAAGCACTGCGCGGCGAACTCCAGGAAGGCGTCCGGGTCGGGCATGGCAGGGGCGCAGGGGGAAAACAGTACCACCGCTGAAGTCACTTTTGGTGGCGGGCGAAAGGCGGAGGGCGGGACTTCGCACAGCAGCCTGGCGGCGGCGAACAAAGCGGTGGCGACGGTCAGGTAGCCGTAGTCGCGCGAGCCCGGCTGGGCCACCAGGCGGAGAGCGACTTCCTTCTGCAACAGGAACACGGCGCGCGGCGGGCGCAGGCGGAGCGCGCTTTCCAGGATGGGTGAGGTGATGTAGTAAGGCAGGTTGCCGACGATGGGCGCCGGCCCCCATTGCGCCAGGTCGGTCTTCAGGACATCGGCCTCGACCACTTCCAGCCGGGCGTCCCCGGCGAACCGGTGGCGCAGATAACCGGCGAGATCGTGATCGATCTCGATGGCGACGACGCGCGCGGCGCGCTCCAGCAGTTTGGCCGTGAGAGCGCCGCGTCCGGGGCCGATTTCAATGACCAGAGGTTGGGGATCGGGACACGCGGCGCTAGCGATACGCTCCAGAACGGAGCCCTGAATCAGGAAATGTTGTCCGAGCCGTTGCCGCGCCACGCGGGGCGGTCAGCTCCGCGCCGCGCCGTGGACCGAATGCAGGGCCACCAGAACCTTGCTGTCGGTGGGAACGCCGAAATAGGTGCCGGGAGTGAAGCTGGAAGATATGATGACTCTCTTGACCTCTGGCGTCAATTCGCCCTGCACCATTTTCCAGTCGCGTATGTAACCGTAGCGGTCCACGGTCAGTTCCACCAGCGTGCTGTCCGTCGAAGAGGGAATCGATCCGGCCCCCTCCACGCTGACGAAGCCGGCCATCTCCACGCTGACGACTTCACCGGCCTCACCTACCAGCCTGCCCGGTGCCGGGAGTTGCCGGAGACTTCCCTCCGGAAGGGTGACCATCGAGGAGACCGAAGGATCGAACTCCGACTGCGTGTAAAGCTTAGGCCGGGGGCCAGAATACCGAACAGGAGCATGGCGGAAATCAGGCCACCGCCGAAGGGCAGCGCCACTGGCCGCATCATATTGTCCATGAACAGGCTGACGCTGTCAGCCATGTGCCGCATCCGCGCGGAAATGCTGGCCCGCACCATCTGCCGCAAGCGCTCGTGGGAGGCGAGCACACGCAGCCGGTGGGTCACCACCGGCGGCACCGCCAATTCCCCCATGGACCGCATCGCCAGACGCTGTTCTTCGAACGCCTGGTACTCATCGTGACACCGGGCGCAGGATCCCAGGTGCGCCAGCGTGTTGCGGCGTTCCTGGTCCTCCAGCCCTTGGTCGAGGAGTGAAGAGATTCTTGCTCGGGCGTATTCGCAGCTCATACCTTTACTCTGCCGTCTTCGGCACCAATCGCAGAGCCGGCCTCTGATCGAGGCTGCCCGCGAGTTCCAGCCGCAGGGCTTCCCTGCCCCGCAGAATTCGTGACTTCACGGTTCCGAGGGAGACATCCAGCACCTCGGCGATTTCTTCGTAACTGAGGTCCGCGATGTCTCTCAGTACAACGGCCTCCTTGAAATGCGGATTCAAGCGCAGCAGGGCGGCTTCGATGATGCGATGCTGCTCCTGGCTGCAAGCCTCCTCGAATGGGGAGCGGCCATGGTCCGCCACTGTCTCCAGCCAATGATGGTTGGTTTCCTCGGCCGGGCCATCCAACTCCGTCTCGCGGCGGCGATGACGGAAAAACCAGCGGCGCGCGTTATGCGCCTCATTGACCGTGATCCGGTAGAGCCAGGTCTTGAGGCTGCTTTGGCCGCGGAAATGACCGATCGAGCGGAAGACCTTGAGAAACACTTCCTGCACCACGTCGGCGGCTTCGGCCGGATCGTTCAACAGGCGGGTAGCCAGCGTGTAGACCGGCTGCTGGAAGCGCTCGATCAGCTCTTCGTAAGCCCGCTCATCGCCCTGGCGCAGATTCTCGGCCAGGCACAGATCCTCGCTGGCCGTCGCTGACGCGGCGGGGCGCTCGGTCAAATCCAGGATCGCTGTGGCCACCGGGCAGCCTCTCATTCTCGGGCTCACTTCCTGACTTCACGCTATCAGGAAAGTCCGGGCACTGTAAAGATAGACACCGGTCTGAAAAAGAAAGTTCCAGCCGCCGGGCAGGCCAGGGGTTTTCCCTGGACGGTCCCAAGCGTACTATGCGAGTACCAGGGGCGTCTTCGGCGCGCGCAGCTCGATCGACACTATATCTCGCTTGTCCTCTCCGGTATACACCTGGCGCGGGCGGGCGATTTTGCGCTCCGGATCCTCCATCATCTCCTGCCATTGCGCCAGCCAGCCCACCGTGCGCGGGATGCCGAACAGCACCGTGAACTGGTCGGGCGTGAAGCCCATGGCCTCGTAGATGATGCCGGAGTAGAAGTCGACGTTGGGATACAGTTTGCGGCCGATGAAATAGTCGTCGGAGAGCGCGATGCGCTCCAGCTCGATGGCGGTGTCGATCTTCGGATTGCGGCCGGTCACTTCGAACACTTCCTCGGCCACGCGCTTGATGATGCGGGCGCGCGGATCGTAGTTCTTGTACACGCGGTGGCCGAAGCCCATCAGCTTGCGGTGGCCGGTTTTCACCTGCTGGATAAAATCGGGGATCCGATCCTTGGAGCCGATTTCGGCCAGCATGCGCAGCACCTCTTCGTTGGCGCCGCCATGCAGCGGGCCGGAAAGAGCGGCGATGGCCGCGGCGGCGGTGGAATACGGGTCGGCGTTGGAGCTGCCGACACTTCGCATGGTGCTGGTGCTGCAATTCTGTTCGTGGTCGGCATGGAGGATGAACAGCACGTCCAGCGCGTGCGCCAGCACCGGATTGGCCGCGTATTTCGGCTCCAGCCGCCTCCACAGCATATTCATGTAATTCTTCGTGTAGCTCAGGTCCGGATCGGGCGCCACATAGGGAAGGCCCAGGCGATGCCGGTAGGCGTAGGCGGCCAGAGTCGGCATTTTGCCAATCAGCCGCACGATCTGCTTGCGCCGGATCTTGGGGTCGTGCACGTTGCGCGATTCCGGATAGAAAGTGGAAAGCGCCGCCACGGTGCTGATCAGAATGCCCATCGGGTGAGCGTCGTAGTTGAACCCCTCCATGAATTTCTTCACGTTTTCATGGGTCAGGGTGTGAGCCATGATTTCCTCGCTCCAGCACTCCAGGTCCCTCGTGTTCGGCAGCTCGCCGTACAAGCAGCAGGTAAGCGACCTCGAGGAAAGTGCAGTGTTCGGCGAGTTGTTCGATGGGGTAGCCGCGGTAGCGCAGGATGCCACGCTCGCCGTCCAGAAAGGTGACGGCGCTGTGACATGCGGCCGTGTTCATGTAGGCGGGGTCATAGGTCATCAGGCCGAAATCGTCGGGGCCTGTCTTGATCTGGCGGAGGTCCATGGCGCGAATCGTGCCATGGTAGATCGGCAGCGTGTAGCTCTGATTTGTACGGTTGTCGACAATCGTGATGGTATCGTTGGCCATAGGCTCAGCCTCCTTGCGGTCACAGTGCGGCAGTTCGGCGCATGCAAACGGGATTCCACGGCAAACTGTCTAAAATATCTTCAATTTGAGTATAGTTGAGGCGAATGGTGATGGTCATGCGGGGCTTTTCGCGCAAGGCGCTGGGTGTGGTCATCCAACCTCGGGTGTTGCGCCGCACAGCGTGACATTTTGGATACGGGCGCGTCGAAGGTCATAGGAGAGAGAACGGGAGTCGAGCAGGGCGGCAGCAGCCGGTTTATGCAGGACGCAGCCGGAACGGCCGGGGCCCGGGTGAATTCCGAGGTGGATTCGCTGGTTCGGGCAGCGCAGCGTGGGGACCAGGACGCTTTCGAGCAACTGGTTCGCGCCTACGACCAAAGTGTGCTCCGGCTCGCCATGAACCTGTTACGCTCCCCGGAAGACGCGCGCGACGTGTATCAGGAGGCGTTCCTGCGGGTGTACCGGAACCTGCACTCGTTTCGCTTCGACTGCAGCTTTCACACCTGGCTGTACCGCATCGTGACTAACATTTGTCTGGACCAGTTGCGCAAGCGGAAGGTGCGGAAGGAAGAACCGGCGGTAGTGGAAACCTCCGAAGGCGCGATTGACCGGACTGAGGCGTTCGAGGAAGAATCGGCGGCGGCGAATCCGGAGCGCGTGACGTGGAACCGGCAGCTAGGGCAACGAATCGACGACGCGCTGGATGAATTGACGCCGCGCGAGCGAATGGTCTTTGAGCTGCGCCATTACCAGGGTTTGCGGTTGCGCAACATCGGCGAGATTCTGGGCACCAGCGAGGAAGCGGCGAAAAACTGCTTCTTCCGCGCCACGCAGAAGATGCGCACACTGTTGGGAGACTTAGTATGACTTGCGATGCGGTGCGGAAGCTGATTCCGCTGTATTACTACGGTGAACTGACGCCGGAGGAAGAAGACCAGGCCGAGGCGCACATCCACGAGTGCGCCCCCTGCGCGCGCCAGATGGAGGCGGCGCGGACGTTGGCGGCGGCACTGGACCGGCGGCGGATGGAAGCGCCGGCCGCGCTGCTCGCCGATTGCCGGGCGGACCTGGCGGCGGCGGTGCGCGGCGCGGCGGCGGAACCGGCGTGGAGGCTCTGGCTGCAAGCAGCGGGCGCCACCCTGGCCGGCTTCAACCGCTGGCGGCAGCCGCTGGGCGCAGTGGCGCTGATCGCGCTTGGCTTCTTCGCCGCCAGGCTGATTCCGGCGGGCTCCGGCTCCGGTGTTTCCACGGCATCGCTGGCGCCCTCGGAGGGAGTGTTCGTCAATGTGCGCTCGGCGCAGCCGGACGCCTCCGGCCGGGTGCGGATCGCGTACGACGAAACCAGGCGGCGCGAGGTCTTCGGAAGCATCGACAAGCCGGAGATTCAGAAGTTGCTGCTGGTAGCGGCGCGGGAAGAGGACGATCCCGGCGTGCGTGTGGAATCGGTCGGGCTGCTCAAGGAACGCGCCGGCTCCGACGAAGTGCGCGAGGCGCTGATGAACGCGCTGCTGCACGATACCAACCCCGGCGTGCGGCTGAAGGCGTTGGAAGGCCTGAAACCGCTGGCCGCCGAGCCGCCGGTGCGGGGCGTGCTGTCGCGGGCGCTCGAATTCGACGACAACGACGCCGTGCGTATGCAGGCGGTCGACCTGCTAACGTTGCGCCGCGACGAGACCATGGTGGGCGTGCTGCAGAACCTGGTGCAGAAGGAAGACAACAGCTACGTGCGGTCGAAGTGCGAAAAAGCTTTGAAGGAAATGAATGCGTCGATCGGCACCTTCTGAGCCGCGACCATAGGGAGCGGTTTCTTTTCAAGAGAAATGAACTCAACGTTGCAAATCTCAAATCGGCAGAACGGAACGGCCACGGATAAACACAGATGAACACGGATCAGCAAAAGGCGTTTTTATCTGTGTTTATCCGTGTTCATCTGTGGCTCAAAACGGCTTTTGGAGGAGTCCCAACGGCAGCGGCCTTGCTGGCGCTGCTGCCGCTGGGCGGAGCGTGCCAGGATTCACACCAGGCTCCGCTGGAGCGGGAACCCGGCGGCTGGGCACTGACCTATCGCGGCAGCGTGCCCGCGGCGCGCACGCTGCGCATCAATGGATCCGGGCCGGTAACTCTGGAAGGCGGAACCGCGCAGGACGTCGAATTCACCGTGCGATTGAGCGTGGCGGCGCGTTCGGAGGCCGAGGCGCGGGGCATGCTGGTCCGCGCGCAGCTCGCAGTGAAGCGCGGCGAGAGCGTGATTCTGACGGCACCGGGCGGCCCGGTGCGGGCGCGGATGGTGGTGAAGGCGCCGGCACTGGGCATGGCCAGGATCGTCGACTCCGACGGCGCCATCGAGGTCACCGGAATCGAAGGCGAG
>CAWJLI010000033.1:0-24024 GCA_963843095.1 Bryobacterales bacterium | reverse complement strand
TCTAACAGGATGCTTATGTTGTAGCGCCGCCCCGTAATACCTTCCCTCCGGGGCCGTCCTAATGGGGAAAGGCGATAATACGAAGATTATGTCTTCCGCCGCATTTTTCCGCCGTCCGGCAGTCGTGCTGATTCTTGGTTTGTGCCTCATCGGCGGTGGGGTGAGCGTCCTGAGTCGCCTGGCTTCCGGGCCTTCCGCCGAGCCCAAACGCGTGGCGCTGTCCCACGAAGGTGTTGCCGAGGCGGCGCCCGCCTTCTCTCCCGATGGCAAGCGCTTGGCGTTCAGTGCGCGCGAGGCCGGCGGGAGCAGTCCCTACCACATCTGGGTGCGATCCATTGCTGGCGGCGCTGCATCGCAGTTGACCTCTGGGCTCGCCAGTGACCTTGGTCCGGCCTGGTCGCCGGATGGTGCCCGCATCGCGTTTCTGCGCGCGGATGAGGATCGCGCCCGCTACATGGTGCTCCCCTCCGGCGGCGGCGAGCCCCGCCAGGTGGCCGATTTTCCGATTCCCAAGCCGGAATGGGGTCCGCAGCCCGCCGTTTGCTGGACCCGCGACGGCCAGTCGCTCTACGTCGTTCAGTGGGCGGAAGCATCTCCGCCTTTCATCGCAGCCGTGCCCGCCGCCGGCGGCGAGCCGCGCCGCATCACCCAGCCGCCCGCCAACTCGCTCGGGGACAGCTCCCCCGCTATCTCTCCCGACGGCGGCATGCTCGCGTTCGTGCGGCAATCCTCCGATCCGTCAGCGCATGGTGGCGATGACGAGCGCGGCAACGGCAGCGATATCTTCCTCTCCGATTTGTCGGGAAGCAACCCGCGGCGCCTCACCTTCGAGAACATCTTCATCCACGGTATCGCCTGGTCGGCCGATGGCCGCGACTTGATCTATGCGGCCCGGCGCGGCGTCGGCTCCGGACAGAAGCTCTGGCGCGTCGCTGCCTCCGGCGGGAGCCCGCGCAATGTCCTGGCTGGCGGCAAGGATCCGGCCTTCCCCGCCGTCGCGCCGGCTGGCCATCGCCTGGCATTCACCGAGACGCCGGCGCTCGACGCCATCTGGCGTATCGATCTCACCGCATCCGATCCAGCCTCCACTGCCCGCCTCCTGATCCGTTCCGACGGCCGCGAATATGCGCCGGGCTGGTCCCCGGATGGGACGAAGATCGTCAACATTTCCAGTAAGACCGGCAACGACGAGATATGGGTGGGAGATGCCGACGGCAACCACCGCGCGCCCATCACCCATCTCAAGATGTGGCGGCTCGACCGGCCGCGCTGGTCACCCGACGGCCGAAGGATTCTTTTCGGCATCCGCGGCAATGGCTCCACGGACGTGGATCGAGTGGCAATCGATGGGCGTACTCCGCCCACACGCATTCCGCTGCCCGGAGACAGCCGGCAAATGTCCTGGTCGCACGATGGACAATGGATCTACTTCCAGTCGATGGCCCAGATCTGGAAGGCGAGCGTTAGCTGCGACTGCCCGACGACGACCACGAAACCCTCGCTAGGCGACGGCCAACAACGGCAGAAGCTCACCGACAACTGGGGCGACGGTGAACCCGAGGAATCGGCCGACGGACAGTATGTATATTTTCGCCGGGACCGTTCGATCTGGCGAATTCCCACGGCGGGCGGCGCCGCAGAAGAAGTGATCAAGCCCGACCACGATGCCCGCTGGACCGCCTTTCAGACTGCGGCTGCGGGCCTGTACTATCTGGAGCTCGATCGCGACGAGCACACCGTCGCCCTCAGGTTTTACGATTTCCAAAGCAAGAAGAGCCGGGAACTCGTGCGCCTGCCAGTCACTGACGCCGGGTCCGCGTCCGCGTTCAGCGTTTCCCCGGACGGCCGGTACATTCTCTACCCAACCGTGGACCACGCTCAAACGACTCTCGTGTTGACGGAGGACTTCCGCTGAGGTGGGGCATGCTTTAGCTTGCCAGCGCCCGCTTGCGGGCGCGCCCTTTCCACGCCTACTCAGCCAGCCTGACGCCGATGCTTTCGAGAAACTGCTCGTCGAAGTCGGCAGGATCTTCCGGGCGCGGGCATTCCCGCCAACAGTCGGCCAGCGGCTTGCTCGCGTACACCGTTTTCTGGCATTCGTCGCACCACCAGTGGATGACCAGTTCCCGTTCGTCGGTAACCCCAACCTCGTCGATCCGTGCCGGCACGGCCCCACATCCGCACCTGAGTGAAAAATGTCGATAGCTCATAGTGGCAACATCTACAGGTTACTTATCGCATTTTGGAGCGGTCCCGATACAGTGCCAATTCCGCACTTTTGTACTACGCGGGTACCGAAACATACAGGACAAAACTCGCACTGTCTCTATAGTTGCAACTGTAAACTTCGCGGTCAGCGCTGATCGGGGTCGCGCAACTCGAGTGTGGTCTCGCGCTGGCAACACACGCACGGTCCGGGCGTGTAGCTGCGAATGTCGCAGACATCGCAGTAGTACGTGATGAGTTTGAGTTTGCCGTCCTTCCGTGCCACCAATCCCCGGGTGTGAAAAGGATCGATCACGAAATGGTCCGGCGCCGTGAAACGGCCTCGCGCTTCCACCTCAAAGCCGTTGAGCCGCTGGTCGGCCAGCACCTTGCTCGTCGACTCGTCGCCCTCCAAGGTGATGCGCCTATGGTCTTCGGTCTCGACCACCGCCGGACTGCCCGCACGCAAGATGAGCTTTCCGCGCACCGTCGCGCCGCCCGGAGCGTCGGCCGCCCACAGCGCAGCCCCTGCCAGCACCACAACCCACAGACAGACTCGCATTACTTATATCGTAACCCGTGCGGCGGGTCCCCGACCTGCCAACGACCTGCCAACCGTCGGGTGCCGGACCGGCCATCGCTATCTTATGCGCTGGCGCGGTACAGCAGCGCTTCCGCAAGATCGGCGCAGAGTTTGTGCGATGTAACACGTACCGCCGTGCTGCCAGGGCTGCTGCGGACCACGAATCCCGTCATCTTCAAGTCCAGCGGGCAGCGCCCGTCGGCATTCGCGGGCCATTCGGCCACCAGTTCGATGTGCGAGCCGACCGGCAACGCCTCGCGGCACAGAAAGCTGAGACCGGCCGGGCTGATGTCGCACGTCGTCCCTCTCCCGGTCAGCGGCGGCTGGTGTCGTGGCGCGACCCGGTAGCGGATCGGGAAGGCCAATGGATAACGCGTGCTCTTCCGGCGTTCATTGTCTCGACTACGGTCCACGTCAAACCTCCAGCGTTCCGACCCGCGCCAAACCTGCGCGTCAGGGCTCCTGCCGCACCAGAAAGACGCTTTGCCCGCAGTTCAGTTCTGCCCAGGGCAACAGTGCACACTGCACCCTGGGCACCCTCCGTACCGTCACCCTGCACAGGATGATCGTGGAGTCTGTTGCAATCAAGGGTCCAACCTCCCAGCGCTCAAACCAAAGGATTCCCGTCTCGCCCGCCGCGCAGATTCTTCACTTCGGAAGCAGTTTTTGCCGGTCGTTCCCTGCGGCGAAGTCCATCTGCGCCGACCGGCGCCGCCGCTCTGCCGGCCCAGATCCCAGTATCCTGATAATAAAAGATCAAGAGGGATATGGGCGCACCACCAACTCGCCGCCACGAAGATCACGAAGATAAGATCCTCCTGCTGCTGACGCTGATCATCGGCGCCATCGTCGGCCTGGTGGTGGTCGCCTTCATATACGTGACCGAGAACCTTGGCGCACGCATGTATCCGCCGGGAGGTGCGCCCTGGCGGCGTCTCGTTCTGCCGGTGATCGGCGCATTGACCACGGGCGTCCTGCTGTCCCGCTATTTTCCAAATGCCCGCGGCAGCGGCATCCCGCAGACCAAGGCAGCCCTGTTCCTCCGCGATGGATACATCAGCTTGCGCACCGTCGTCGGCAAGTTTTGCCTCTCTTCCCTCTCGCTGGCCACCGGCATCGCACTGGGCCGCGAAGGGCCTTCCGTTCAGGTCGGCGCCGGAATCGCGTCGGTGCTCGGACGCCGGCTGGGGCTCAGCCCCAGACGGGTAAGAGCTCTGGTGCCGATTGGCGCTTCGGCGGCTTTGGCGGCCGCCTTCAATACACCCATTGCGGCCGTCCTTTTCTCCCTCGAGGAGGTCATGGGCGACCTGCACGCTCCGGTGCTCGGTTCGATCGTCCTCAGTTCGGCTACCTCCTGGATCGTGCTCCACCTGCTGCTGGGCGATGAACCGCTGTTTCACGTTCCCGCCTACCAACTCGTTCATCCGGTCGAGTTCCTAATGTACGCGGTTCTCGGCGTGGTGGGCGGGCTCGTCTCGGTCAGTTTCGTCAAACTGCTGCTTTGGCTCCGCCAGCGTTTTCGCGCCATGCCAACGTCAACACAGTGGCTGCAGCCTGCCGCGGGCGGCCTCCTGGTCGGCGTGCTCGGCTGGTTCGTTCCGCAGGTGCTGGGCGTCGGATATGGCAATGTCAGCCTGGCGCTGAATGGGCAAGATCGCCCTCGGCACGATGGCGCTGCTGGTGGTTCTGAAGGTCGTGGCCACCGCGACCTGCTACGCTTCCGGCAACGCGGGCGGCATCTTCGGCCCCGCCTTGTTCATCGGCGCGATGACTGGCGGAGCCCTCGGCGGGGCGGCCCACCTTCTGCTGCCGGACTACACCGCCGGCGTTGGCGCCTACGCGCTGGTGGGGATGGGAGCGGCGTTCGCCGGCATCATTCGCGTTCCGCTCACCTCCGTCATCATGATCTTCGAGGTCACCCGCGACTACTCCATCATCGTTCCGCTCATGATCGCGAACCTGATCAGCTATTTCATATCCAGCCGTCTGCAAAAGGAACCGATTTACCAGGCCTTGCAGCATCAGGATGGAGTGTATCTTCCCTCCGGCGCGCGGGACCGCCAGGAAGTCGCCGTGGTCGATGATGGAATCCGCCCGGTTTCCAAGTTCCTCCATGCGGATGATACGGCCGCCGCCGCGCTGGCGGCAATCGGTGGAGCTTCCGGCACCTGGGTGGTGGCCGGACCCGCCGGAGTGCTGGGCATGATCGCCACCGCCCAACTGGAAAAGGCCGTGCGCGACGGGCGCGGGGAGACTAAACTCGCCGACCTCGTTCCCGGTCCGGACGCTCCGCCCATGGCGCCCGAGGGCTATCCCTATGTACACAGGGACGATCCTCTCGATACCGCCCTGCGCCGCATGGCCGAGGCTGGTGTCGATACTCTGCCGGTCGTCAGCCGCACCGGTCTCGGGAAAGTGATCGGCGTCATTTCCCTGCAGGATGCTCTCCGCGCTTACGGATTCGGCGCCAAGCGCAGTCCTGCCGCGGCGCCGCCGGATGAGTTCAAAGCCCCCGTCGCCAAGCTGGGTGTCGTCGTCGCCGTGGTCGCCGGCATGCTGCTGCTGGCCGTGTCGCTGGGATATGCCTACCGCTCGCAACGCGCCGCCGGCGCGCGGAAGTACTTTGAGGCGGCCAATGAACTGGTTGCCATCGGGCGTTTTGCCGACGCCATCGAGCCCTATCGGCACGCGCTCTCCATCTCGCCCAGCGACGAACACCGCCTCGCCCTGGCTCTGGCTTTGGTCCACGCCCAGCGCCTGGACGAAGCCGGCATCTACCTTCGCGAAATCCTCCGCGAACATCCGACCAGCGGGCCCGCCAACCTGGGACTCGCGGAAGTCTACGCCGGCAGCGGCCAGATTCAGGAGGCGGTCGGTTATTATCACCGGGCACTCTATGGCGTCTGGCCGTCCAACGCGCCCGAACACAGGGTCGAGACGCAGATGGAACTGGCGACGCAACTGGGCAAGGCCGGCCGCAACCGGCAGGCCCAGGCCGAACTGCTGTCGCTAATGGCGGAGATGCCGGCCGATCCGGCGATGCGGAAACGCCTGGCGCAATTGCTGCTCGCCTTTGGCCTGCCGCGAGAATCGGCTGACGTTTTTCGCGAGGTCCTCCAGGCCGGCAAGAACGACCCGGACGTGTACGTTGGCTTGGGCGACGCGGACGCTGCCCAATGGAAGTACGTCCTGGCATGTTCCGCTTTTCGCCACGCGCTGCGGATCACGCCGGACGACGACGCGGCCCGCCAACGGCTGGAGTCCTGCGAACAGGTGCTCGCACTCGATCCCTCGCCGGCCCGCCTTTCCGCCACGGAACGCTTCAATCGCAGCCGCGCGCTGCTGCAACTGGTGCTCGCGGCGTGGGATCAATGCGCGGCGGCGCGCGCGCATGACCCTTCGCGGGATGCTGCCGCGCCATTGGCGGATCGCGCGCGCCATGAGCTTGCCTCACGGCGAAGGCCGCAGTCCTACGCCGACGCCGCCGACGTGAATATCGCGCTGGCCGGCCAATTATGGGAGTTGCGCGCTAAGTCCTGCCAGTCGCCCTCGAATTCCCTCACCCCGCTGGACAGAGTGATGTCCCACCTGTCGCAGTAGCTGTGGGGCAGGCCCCCGGGCCTGCCTCGCGTCACCCCCCGGTCCGACAGCCGAGCTGCAAGGCTCGGCCCCCGCTGGAGACCGCCGGTAGCGCGTCAGTTCCCAACGTGGCGACCGCCGTCCCGGTCAGAGTCCGAGATGGCGACAACACGGCCAGGTGACACCGGACATTCCCGGTAAGGCTGAGTCATTTCAAGAAAATCGCGGCGCGGTGTAGTGCAAGCGCGCCCCCGCTGGTCTTAGAATTGACATGCGCCTGACCCTCACATTGCTTTGTCTCGCCACCTCCGTATTGGCCCAACACCTGACCATCGGGGCGGAAGGCGGCCTGCGGCTCACGGGAGACTCACCGGACTACGGCCCGCCGGGCTACGCGGGCTATTCCGGCTCCTCGGATTCCAAGCCGTACCTGGTCGGTCCGAAAATCGAGGTGGGGCTCCCACTTCACTTTGCATTAGAGGCCGATGTGCTCTATAGCCGCCTCGGAAACACCCTGAATTTCTGGTTGATAGGCGATTCATGGGTGAGCCGTACCATTGCCAATTCGTGGGCGTTTCCCGTTCTAGTCAAGTACCGTTTACCGGTTGCTCGCACGCATCCGTTTCTGTCACTGGGATTCGAGCCGCGATATGCCAGCGGGAAGATCAACACGATCAACTACGGGTTTCCTCCATTTGATCCAGATGTGACGTTCTCTTCGGTAGGTTGGCACGCGCACGACCAGGCATGGGTGCTGGGTGGCGGAATCGGAATTGGCCTCTGGAAAATCCGCATTACCCCGGAACTCCGCTATTTGCGCTGCAAGGTTCCGGCGAGTCCTTCTCCCAACGATGCCGCGTATTACTTGACGGTGCCGCAGAACGAGGGCCAGTTGCTGCTCGGAATCGAGTGGCCCGCGAAATAGGCGGCAGCCCTCGACGGGACGAGGTCCAGGTGTCGTTACCAGGAAGTGCCGGCCGCGGATTTGAAGCCACGGCGAAGCCTCCCGCGTCGGCGGCACGGGCTACGCCGGGTTTGGCGCTTCCGCATGATAGATTGAAAGCATGGTGCGTCCCGCTCTGCGCGCGTTTACGATTCTGGCCGGCGCCGCGGCGCTGTGGGCGCAAACGCAACCCGCGCAGCAGCCCGCGGGCATGCTCAACCCCTGGGAGATTGCCCCGGTGCTGGAAGAGATCTCCGCCCATGGCGCGCGGTTGGAGGCGGCGCTCGGCCACATCAATGTGCGGCCCTGGATCGATCGCGGAGCTCCGGAAACATACCTGGAACAGTGGGAGTCCGCCACCGAGCAGGCCAAGGCTCTGGCCGATACCGCCGGCGCGCTGGCTCACAATCCGGAGAAGTTGTCCGCTGGTCTCGACGTGCTGTTCCGCATTCAGGCTTTGGAAACCATGACCGGCTCGCTCGAACAGGGCCTGCGCAGATACCAGACGCCGGCCGACGCCGCGGCGCTGGCCGCTCTGTCCGCCGAAAATGGCGCCAACCGCTCGCGCCTCGAACGGTACCTGGTCAGCCTCGCCGCCGATCAGGAACAACAATTGCAAGTGATGGACAGTGAGGCGCAGCGTTGCCGCGCCTCGTTGACCGCGCCCAGCCAGCCGCCGAAGAAAAGATAGCCATTCTATGCCATTCCAGTGCAGCATTTGCGATGAGCCTTCCACGCGGATTTGCGTCCGGTGCACCAAAGACGCGTGCGACAACCATATCTGCGAGAAATGCTTGAAGTGCAGCGATTGCTGCGAATGCGAAGTGGCGCTTGACGCAACCCCCCGCATCGCCCACACTGTCCACACCCCGCCCGCACCGGAAATCGAAGCCGAGGGTGAGAGTGTAGTTCAAGGCGGATCCGAACCCGCGCCGTCCTTATCCGAGGCGCCCGCACCGGAAGCCGAAACCGCGCCACTCCCCGAGCCTCCCTTATCGGAAGCGCCCGATCCAAATCCAATAGGGATCGGGATCGCGCAGCCCCTTCCCGAAGGCGAGTAGCCGCCGACACCGTCGTAGGCCGCAGAGTCGGAGAGTCAACGGCGATTTGGAGGTACGACGTCGCCCGGTACCGGGCGACCGATGCGACTTCGGCCAAACCGCCGTCAACCCCCGTTCACACGCCAAGGCCCTTCCACCCGGCCGTTTTCGTCCACACTGGCGAACACCGAGTAATCCCGATGCAAGTCACACCCGATATACTGTTCCACGCTGCAGCACCTCCTGTGTTGGCTACACAAGGCTGATTTTGACCGATCAGCCTCGGAGTTGCTGCAGCGCTCTCATACAATCACGCCGCCCGAGAAAAACTTCGCGCTTTCGCTTTCAATACTTTGCCGCTTCCATCACGCCAGGTTCCCTCACCACGCCCTGCTACTCTGAAATCGAAAAAGAGCTGCTCGCTCGCCGAGAAGCAGCCGTTTCGGGGCGACGTCCGGTGCCTAACCGCGGTCCTCCCTGCAGGGGGCAATTTGAAACCGGGTCACGCCGTGCAACGTTCATAAGGCGGCCATAGTGGCTTGTACTCCTCCTCGAGAGGAGAAAGGAACCGGTTCCTCCAGTCCCGGCAAGGCGGTGTCTTCTGAGTGCCGCGGCGCCGGAGAACAAAAAAGAACGGAAGTAAGTAAGTAGGTAAGTAAGTAAGTGGCTAAGTACCTGTAGACCGTTTACGCGGGCCCGCAACGAGAATCCAGTTCTCGTTGACCGGCGATGCTATCTGGCCCAATTCTGGCTTCCGACTTCTGACTCCTGACTCCTGACTTACCGCGGTATCTCGTACCGCTTGATCTTCTCGTAGAGCGTCGAACGGTCGATGCCCAACACCCCGGCGGCTTCCTTGATGTTGCCGCTGGTCCGCTGTAAAGTCGCTGCAATAAGCAGTTTTTCCATTTCGTCGATGGTGATGCCCGCGGGCGGCGCCCAGCCCTCTTTTCCGGCCTGACCGTTTTGCGCCACAAACGCGAAATCGTCTTCCGTAAGCTCCGCGCCGCGGCAGGTAACCATGGCCCGCTCGATGGCGTTTTCCAGTTCCCGCACATTGCCCGGCCAGTTGTGGTCCAGCAGCACCTTCAAACCGCCTTCGGAGATACCGCCCACATCCTTGCCCAACTCGTGCGAGATCCGTTCCAGGAAGTGCTGCGCCAGCAGCGGTATGTCTTCGCGCCGCTCGCGCAGCGGCGGGATGCGAATCTCGATCACGTTCAGCCGGTAGAAAAGGTCGTCGCGAAACTTGCCCTCCGCCACGGCCTGTTGCAGATTGACGTGCGTGGCCGCGATCACCCGCACATCCACCGTCACTTCTTCCGAACCGCCCACGCGATAGAAGCGGCGCTCTTGCAGCACGCGCAGCAGATCCACCTGCAGCTTGGGTGAAATGTCGCCGATTTCGTCGAGGAAAATCGTGCCGCCCTCGGCCATCTCGAACTTACCCTGCCTCTGCTGGTTGGCGCCGGTGAAGGCGCCTCTTTCGTGGCCAAACAGCTCGCTTTCGAGCAGCGTTTCCGCCAGCGCGGCGCAGGAGACGGCCACGAACGGCTTCCCTGCGCGGTCGCCCGAATTGTGAATCGCCCGCGCGATCAACTCCTTGCCGGTGCCGCTTTCCCCCTGGATCAGCACCGTGCTGCGCAGGCTGGAGACTTCCTGCGCCAGCTTGAGGATGTCCTGCATCCGCGCGCTCTTGCTGATCACGTCGCCGAAACGGTATTGCCGCGACAGTTTCTTGCGCAAAATGCTGTTCTCGCGTTGCAGGTTTTTCACTTTGATGATGCGGCTCACCAGCAGCGAAATCTCTTCCGGGTTGCAGGGTTTGACAATGTACTCCTGCGCCCCTTCTTTCATGGCGGTGATGGCGGTATCCACCGTGGCGTAGGCGGTGATGATGATGATCGAGGCCTCGGCGTGCAGCCGGCGCACCTGCATCATGGTCTCGATCCCGTCCATGCCGCCGGGCATCTTGAGATCCACGAAGTAGATGGCATAGTCGCGCTGCGCGGCCTTCTCCACCGCTTCGCGTCCCGAGTTGGCGGTATCCACCGCGTACCCGTCCTCGCGCAGCCAGGCGGCCAGCGATTCGGCCATCACTTCTTCGTCGTCCACTACCAGGATCTGCCAGTGGGTCTTCATTGCCGTCACCCCTTCGGTTTCCGTTCGATCCGCGCCGCGCAACGGGCGCAGAACGCCGCCCGCTTGAAATCGATCTGCCGCACCCCGGTCGCCAGCGACATGGCACAATTGCCGTCCGGGCAATGCACCAGCCCGAACAAATGGCCGCACTCGTGCAACGCTTCTTTCTCCGCGCGCTCCAAGAACACCTCGCGATTCGGCTCCAGCCCGTAGAATTCCTGCCGCAGGCGGGCGAGCGAAACCACCCCCGCGCGGCCGCCCAGTTGCGCGTGGCCGAAGACGAAGGTCAGCACGGGGATGAACAGATCCCGTTCCGTCAGCCCCAGCAACTTGAGCGCGTCGCCGGGACATAGCCGCACCAACATCTCCAGCACCGGAATCGAGCCGTACTGGCCGCGCACCGCGTCAAACGCGAAATCGAGCTCGGGCAACTCGATCTCCCGAACCGGCGCGCCGAACTCGGCCCTAGCGCGCTCGGCGATAGCCATGAGCGCTTCCCGGTCCACTTCCGGCGTGGCGCCCACGTAGAAATACTTCATCCTTTTCCGGCCAGCGCCGCCGGCGCCTCGCCGCCGCCCTGTGCCGGTTGCTCCAGCGGCAGCGACACCGTGAAGGTGGCGCCGGCCCCCGCCGCGCTCTTGACTTCGATATCGCCTCCATGCGCCTGAATAATGCCGTAAGATACCGCCAGTCCCAGCCCCACTCCTTTTCCTTCCGACTTGGTGGTGAAGAAGGGATCGAAGATCTTGGCCAGGTTCTCCGGCGGAATGCCTTCGCCGTTGTCCGACACCGTCAGCATCTCCATGCCGTCGGCGGTGTATGTAGTGATCGAAACGCGGCCCTGGCGCTTGTCCACGCCCTTGCTCTGCGTGGCTTCCGCGGCGTTGAGCACCAGGTTCAGCACCACCTGCTGGATTTGCGACGGGTCGCAGAGCACCGGCGGCAGCCCCTCGCGCAGGTCCGCTTCCACCTGCACATTGCTCAGCTTCAGCTTGTGCTGCACCAGCGATAGCGTCATGCGGACGATCCGGTTCAGGTCGGCGGGCGCGCGCTGCGGCTTGCCGCGCCGCGAAAAAGCCAGCAGGTCGCTGACAATGTGACCCACCCGCGATGTCTCGTTGATCACCTGCGAAAGATAACGGCGAAACTCCACCAGCCGGTTGGGCGGGATGCCGTCGTCGGTGAGCATCCGCTGCATCAGCATCGACAGGTTCAGCACCCCGGAAACGGGGTTGTTGATTTCGTGCGCCACGCTGGCGGAAAGCTGGCCCAGCGAGGCCAGCCGGTCGCTTTGCACCAGCTTCTTTTGCGCCGCCTTGAGCTGCTCGGTGCGCTCCTCCACCTTGGTTTCCAGCTTCTGCGTAAACTGGTTGATTTCGCCGAGCGCCGTGCGCAGCCGCTCGCGCATCACCTCGAAGCTTCGCGCCAGTTCGTCCAGTTCCTCGCTGGAGCCGACGATTTCGAGCGGCCGGTCGAGCTCCATCTGGCTCACCGCCTTGGTTCCTTCCACCAGCGCCTCGATCGGCCGGCTCAGGAACCGCCGCGTGAATAGAATAATGAACAGGCTGATCAGCCCGATTTCGACGCCCGTGACCACTAGCACACGCAGCTTCATGCCGTCCACTTCGCGGTCCACGCTCTCCAGAGTGAGCGCAACATCGAGCACTCCCAGCACCTTGACACCGGCCGGGTGCGCGTGGCACGCCGCTTCGCTGCAAGAACGCTCGTTGTAAATCGGCGTCACCATCTCCAGCCGCCGATGGCCTATGTCCTCGCCGGTTATTTTTACGTGCGAGGTGAGGTCGATGGGGCTGATCGAGCCCACGCTCGGGTCGTTACGGCGCGTCGAGTACGTCACCTGGCCGCTGCGGTTGAACATGCGGATACGGTCGATGCCCTGCTTTTCGGCGATGGTCTGCATCACCTGGTAAGCGGCCTCCCGGTGATCGTCCAGCATGGCGTGCCACATCGCGCTGGAAATTCCCTTGGAAAGCTGTTCCGCCCCCAGGATCATGGTGTTGAGAAGCTGCCGCTCCTCGGTCTTGATGTTCACCAGCCCGGAAACCGCCGCCACAATGATCACGATCACCGTGATCGAGAGCATCAGCTTCCTGGCGAGACGCCTCGGCATAACCGGCCCTGCACTCCGAAGTAATTGTAGCGTGCGGCGCCGGACGATGGGCCTCAATCCGGGCGAACTTACAGGTCGATTCCCGCGCTGGCCAGGGTGCTGGTAATGATAGCCATCGGGTCCGTCGTTTGGCTGAGATTCGCGGCGTTGGACTGGTAACTGGCGATCAGTTGGCTGATCAGATCGCTGCTCGCTGAGCTGCTCGTCGAGCTGCTGGAAGATGGGTCGGTCGGATCCGTGCCGGCGGAGCCGCCGTGACAGTGGTGTCCGTGGTGGCCATGGTGTTGCGCGGCCTGCGCCAGATCCTGGATATTCGGAAGCGTCTTGTTCTGCGAGGCGTTGGTGAAGTCCGTAGCCAATTGGTTGAGCGTGCTGGCGGCCGTGCTGTTGCCGTTCGCAATCGAGGTATTGGCGGCCGTCGTGAGATTGGTGGCGATTTGTTGCGTCACCTGCTGGTACTGGGTCGGGTTCGACTGCTGAAGCTGCTGCAAAGTGCTCAGCAGCTCCGCGAAGGGGGAAAGCTGGTTGACATCCGTTGTCTGGGAGACGGACGAAGCGCCGCTGCTGGTGGTCTTGCCTGTAGACTGGTTGGCCAGGACGTTGCCAACCAGCGACTCGACATAACTACTGGCGATGTTGGAAAGCGAACCGATGCTCATGCGGACTGCATTTGCAGCTTGGGTGCCGCTCGGGAAGTTACGCAAGATCAACGCGGTAGCTTCGGCTGGTTGGGCCAAAGTCTTGCCACGGCCCTGGCGCGCGGCAAGATCTGGTCACTCTCTTGGCAATGCGCCGCCGAGCGTGTCCTCTCCGTCCGTCTCCCGGCGTCTATGCATCACCACGGCCGCCGCCAGCCCCACCAGCGTCAACGCGAAGCCGAAGTAGACGGAAAGCGGGCGATACCGCATCGCCACCGAATGCTTGCCCGCATTCACCACCACGCCGCGGATCACCGTGTTGACCTTCCAAATCTCGGCCGGGTGGCCATCCACCTCGGCGCGCCAGCCGGGGTACCAGTTGTCGCTGACGATGAGCATCCCCTTGCACGCCATCTCGACATTCACCCAGACCTGGGAAGGCTTCTCGGTGAAGCCGCTCACGCGATCCTCGCCGCCGCACTGTGCCAGGGCGGGCCGGGTTTTCAGCATCACGGCCGTCTTGCGCAGATCGAGCGCAGGATCGCGGACCGTGTCGCCGCCCGCGCTTTCGTTGGGCGCGGTGACCGTCTGGTGCACCGTCCAGGCGCGCGGAAACGTGTCCGCCGTGTGCCAGATTTTGATGCCGCTCTTGCCGGTGAATGCCTCCTGCTGGCCGCCGCGCGTGGGGTTACGGCTGACGGCGTAGTTCATGCCGTACATGCGCAGCAGGCGATCGTCCCACCAGCCGCCGAGCTCCGAGGTCGCGGTCAACATGCTGGCCGTCATGGCATGGCCGGCAGGAATGCGATACCAGTCGCCGAAGCTGAAGTGCACGTCCTTATCGTTGATCTCCAGGCGCTTCTCGCCGGGCACCGAGCGCAGATAAACCGCCAGGTCGCGAGTGTCGTACAGGGCGTTGATCAACGTCCATGTGGTTGGCGTCGCGGAAGTGCGCCCAGCCCCAGCCGACCTCGTTCCCCTGTTCGATGACGATCAGCAGCGCGGCGAACGCCAGCAGCCATTGGCGGCGCAGCAGGCCGCGGAACCAGGCGTGATAAAGCCCCGCCGCCAGCAGCGCCACCAGGCCGATCATGCCCGGGCGCGGATCGCCATCCACCAGTACGCTCCCCACCGTCGGCTTCAGGTAAGTCACCAGCGTGAAGAGTCCGAAGGTGATGCCGCCGAACCAGACGCAGCGCCTTCGCGATCGCGCGGCACTGCGCGGCGCCGCCGGAAACCAGGGCGTTGGCGCCCAGCGCCGCCAGCGACGCCACGGCGAAATGAAAGAGCGAAAGGGTGACGATCGGCGCGCGCGATTTCTCGACCATCGGCCCCAGCGCGTACAGGATTCCATATAGAGGATCGAACTTGGACAATGTGTACAGCAACGCGGCGACGGCCAGCAGCAGGAACATCCGCACCTCGCGCCGGCGGAACGAGCTCCAGACCGCGATGGCGGCCAGGCTGAGCGCCACCGTTCCCGTGAACGGGTCGGACCGCAAACCGCTGCCGCCCGGCATCACCACGTGCAGCAGATCGGTGGGGCCCAGGCCGCTGTCGGCGTGCTCCGGGTATTCCACTTTGTCTTTCCAGGTGAGCGCTCCAGTCGCCGTCCACCGCTTGGCCAGCTTGCCGTACTCGGCGGCGGGCAGCGACCTGCACGGCGGCCACCAGCGCCATCACCCCGAACACCACCGCCAGCCGCAATGCCGCCTGCGCACGCGCGCCGCGGCGGAACAGGGCGGCCACGCCCACCGCGGCCACGGCGTAGGTCAACGACATCGACGGCGCGTGATGGCCGCACAGCCAGGACATGCCCAGCGCCGCGCCGGCCCAGGCGGCGTTTCGGAACGGCGCCCGGCCGCGCAGCGACCGCAGCAGGAACAGGAACACCAGCGGCGCCCAAATCGCCGGCGCCAGGTGCTGCGGCCATTCGGTGTTGCCGCAGAAGCCGCCGGTGGCGTAGAAAATGGCCCCCAGCACTGCCGGCCCGGCGGCGCAGCCCAGATCGGCGAAGAACCAATAGGCGAACAGTCCTGCCGCGCAATGGATCAGGACGTACCAGACGTGCACGTAATAAATCTGGATCTGGCCGTTGTGCAGCGGCGCCAGCGCCAGCAAAAAAGTGAACGGGCTGGTCACTCCCGGTTGCACCTGGCCGACCAGCGACTGGCCGAACCACTCGTACGGACTCCACAGCAGAATCGAGAAGTGGCGAATCGCATACACCTGCGCCCCCAGCCACGGCATCACCTGGTTGGCCAGGTCGGGACTGCCCAGAAAAGTGTACTGCTTGGTGAGAACGAGTTTCCAGAAAACCGCGACCACGCCGGCCACCACCAGCAGGGGCGGCCAAACGTGCGGCCAGACGCGCCTGGCCCACTTCGACAGTTCGGCGGCACGCTCGGAATTGGGTGTGTTGAATTCCAAGTACACCAGCTTAGCGCATCATTCTTATCCGGGAAACGATTCCCGGGTTCGCGATCGCTGCGCGAACAGCCTGCGTCGATGTCCTATAATCTGGGGGTGGCGCGCCTGAAACAGCCCGCGATGATTCTGCTTCTGGTTTTCTGCGCGCTCTACTATCTCAAAGTGAATGTCGGCAATCGACTCCCCTTTATCACGAATGCGCCCACCGACTTCTCGTGCTACTATTCGGCCGCCCGTTGCGTGCTTGCGGCGCAGAGCCCCTACGTGGGAACGCAGTACACCTACCCACCGGCCCTCGCGTTCCTGCTCACGCCGGTAGCGTTGACCGACTATCTGACCGCGCGGCGCATCTGGTTCTGGTGCTCGCAAGCGTTCCTGCTGCTGGCGGCGTTCCTGACCTGGCGCGGGCTTGGCCACAATCTGACGGCTGCCTGCTCGGTAGCTGGCGTCTGGGCACTGGGCGGCGCGGCCGAGGTGAACTTCGCCCTGGGACAGATGGGACCGCTGCTGGTGCTGTTGCTCGTTCTGGCGTACTGGGGCGGTTCGGCAGCGCAGGGCGCGGCAGTAGCGGCGGGTTTTTCTCTCAAGTTGCTTCCCGGCATCCTCGCGATTGTTCCAGTTCTGCGCCGCGATTGGCGCGCCGTAGCGGCGATGATCGCGGTGACGGTCGCCCTCCTCCTGCTTCCGGCCGTTGTGGTCTCACACTGGGGGTCGGGACCGCCTCCCACCAGTTTCTGGATGGGTACGCCCGCGCTGCTGAACTGGTCGGTTCCCGCGGTCGCGCTGCGCATCGCCGATCCGCCCGTCTCGCTGCCCCAGCTACCCCACAACTGGCGGTTCGGCAACGTTCCGGAAGGTACCCATCTGCCGCGTTCCCAGCAATGGTTGTCGGTCGGCATTGCCGCTGCGGTCCTGCTGGCGGGGCTGGCCGCGCTGGTGACGGCCTGCCGCGGCAGACTCAACCAGGCTCAAGTGCCCTGGGCCGCGGCGGCGTTGATCTCGCTCAGCGTGGCGGCTTCGCCGATTGCCTGGAGCCACTACCAGGTCCTGCAATATCCGGGACTGGCCCTGCTGATATGCCACGCGGTGAACCGGCGCAAGTGGTTGCTCGGAGTTTGTGCCGTTTTATTGGGAGCGTTTCTCTATCCCATTCCGTGGGGAGTCATGCTCGATTACTATATTCGGTTTTCGGGCTGGACGGCAGCCTCGCCGGCCACACTCTACATCTGGACTTCGGTGACACCCGTTGTGACGCTGCTGCTGTTCGGCGTGCTTTTGCGCCAGCTCACCGAAGCTTCGCCGCCGCGGCAATGATTCAGCGGGCCGGCTGCGTCGATGTCCTATAATCTGGGAGTGGCGCGCCTCAAACAGTACGCGATGCTCGTGTGCTTGCTCTACTGTTCGGTTTACTATCTCAAAGTGAATGTGGCGGATCTGCTGCCCAGCATCGGGGATGGGCTCAGCGATTTCACGCACTATTACGGCGTCGCGCGCTGCGTTCTGGCGGCCAAGAGCCCCTATACGGATGCGGAACACATCTACCCTCCCACCCTCGCGTTTCTGCTTACACCGCTGGCATCCACCGATTACGTGACCGCGCGGCGCATCTGGTTCTGGTGCTCCCAGGCGTTCCTGCTGCTGGCGGCGTACCTCACTTGGCGCGCGCTCGGCCGGGGCCGGACGGGGGCGTGCTGCGTGGCTTGCGTTTGGGCGCTGGCCGGTGCGTCCGCGGAGAATCTCTTCCTGGGACAACTCGGCCCCCTCCTCGTGCTTCTGCTGGTTCTGGCGTACTGGCGAGCGGCGGCAACGCAGGGCGCCGCGCTGGCGGCGGGGTTCTGTCTCAAGTTGCTTCCCGGCATTCTCTCGATCGTTCCGCTTCTGCGCCGCGATTGGCGCGCCATCGCGACGCTGATTGCGGTGACGGCTGCGCTGATCCTGGTTCCGGCCGCGGTGATCGCGCACTGGCATTCGGGACCGGCTTTTCCCGGCCATGCCGACTATTGGATGGGTTCGCCGGCGGTGCTGAACTGGTCGATCCCGGCGATCGCGCTACGCGTGGCCGATCCGCCGGTCTCGCCGGCCCGTGTGCCCTACAACTGGGAGTTCGGCAATCTGACACGGAGGCTTCGTCTGCCGCGCGATCAGCAGCGGTTGTCGGCCGGCATTGGCGCGGGGCTGCTGCTGGCGGGACTGGCTGCGCTGATAATCGTGTGCCGCGGCAGACTCAACGCTCCCCAGGCGCCCTGGGCCTCGGCGGCATTGATCTCGCTCAGCGTGGCGGTGTCGCCGGTTTCCTGGAGCCACTACCAGATCCTGCAATACCCGGGACTGGCCCTGCTGTTGTGCTATGCGGTGAGGCAGCGCAAGTGGCTGGTCGGAGCGTGTGCGGTGGTGTTGGGCGCGCTGCTCTACCGGATTCCGGTCGAGGTCCTGTTCGATTACCACGCGCGGTACGCGGGCTGGTCGGCCGCCTCGCCCGCTACGCTCTACATCTGGACTTCGGTGTCACCCGTTGCGGCGCTGGTGCTGTTCGGCCTGTTTTTGCGCCAACTCGCCGCCGCAGCTTCGCCGCCGCCGCCCCTGTGATCGGGAGCGCTACCAGGTTCATCGGCGCCGCGGCCGCAGTTGCCCCGCGCCGCGCGCTCCGCCTACAGTAAGGAAGGCGCGTATGACCGAATCCGGTATCCTGAATGCCATCCTCTACACGGCGCTCGGCGTGGCGGCCTTTGTGGCGGCGTTCGCCATTCTCGTCAAGCTCGCGCCCTTCCATCTGTGGAAAGAGGTCGTGCAGGACCGCAACGTCGCCGTCGCGATTCTCGCCGGCGCGGTAGCCCTAGGCCTGTGCTGGATCATCGCCGCGACCATGCATTGACGCGGGCGGCGTTCCCTCGATTACCGGCCCCAAGCGGTCGCGGCTCACACCCACTTCTGTTCGCGCCACTGCTTGAATCCAGCCTCCGCCAACTGCTTCAGGTCGGCGATCAGTTCCGGTTCCGGCTCGGTCTTGAAGTTGAAGCACGTCTTGCCTTGCATGCGTTTCTTCAACGCGGGCGAGATGCTCTTCATGAGGACCGGACACATGTAGAGCGGCATCAGATGAAAGCTCACGTACGCCTTGCCCAGGCGCACGGAACCGAAGTACAAGGGCTGCCCCTTATGCTGGTGGAAAGGCGACGCGGTTTTCGTGACCAGCGTGTACTCGATGGAGTTGTCCGCCTTCACGGCCAGGCGAGCGGCATATCTCCCGAGTACAGGTTTCAGCACGGCAAACACGGCGGCAAAATCGGCAGGCATAGGGCACAGTCTACTCGATTCGACGCTTCATTTGGAAACGCCGCTGCCGGCACGCGCGGCCGGGCTTCTTCCGTTCGTGCAAGGTTCCGTCCGGCACCGGTCCGTCGAAGCTTCGGCGCCGCCAAACGCGGCCCTGCCGTTAAGCCGTGCTGCGACCCCTGAAAAGATGCACGATCAAAGCGATCAGCGCAACGATCAACAGCAGATGAATCAGCCCGCCGGCAACATGAAACGCGAAAAATCCCATCAGCCACAACACGAGCAAAACAAAAAACAACGCTAGAAACATGGAGATCTCCTTCGTACTGTCAGGGCTCACGCCCATCACGGTCTTCACTGAGGGGTTAGGCACTTTGATTGCCGTTTCGCAGGAGGTTGGCGCTGGCCTTAAGTATACGATTCCGTCGCGTCCTCTTGGCTGGTACGGGGTTGACGCGCCGGGAATGTAGCTACGAGGAGTGCAGAAGCTGCATAGGGAAGTGCGTTACTTGCTCTTGCCCGTGGCTTCCTATTCGTGCTCCGGCGAGCCACCGACGAGAACCGGTGGATACCGATAGGACTCCTTGCCTATCTGTGTTCATCCGTGGCTCGTAGTGGTTTCTTCACGCTTCTCGAGGGAGCGGTCGCCCGCGATCCTGAGGCACGCCTCGGCTTGGGCACCTTGCCGATGCGAGGATCTCTGGCGACGATGAGCTCGCACGCACGTAGCGCAGCCTCCTCGAAATCCGGCGCATCCACCGGAAGCACCTGCCAGCCCGTCACCTTTTTGCGGAAGACCTGAACGGACCGCATGTTCGGAAACTCGCGGCGCAGGCTCTCGTGATGCTCTTCGCTAGTGGCGAGCCACACCCCGTTGTCCGCATCCGGCTGGCGCTTATCGCGCAAGATGAGAACAATCTTATTCCCCACGTAAACCGCGAGGCAGCCGAACATAGGGTTAGTCCGTGGCGACACCGTAGCGAGCGCGTCGAGCACGAACTCATGCGGGATAGCCTTGCGGGGCTTAATGGGGAAGGTGGAGTCGGGCGGAGTAGATGGCGTCTTGCGGCGGGGTATTGGCATAGGACTCCTGCGATCTATGGCATAGCTGTGTGCGATTCCGCCAAAATCCAAAACGTATTCGGATAACCGAACATCACGGACTGCTTCAGCTTTTCGCCTAGCTCGAAATGGAATACAATCACCACCGTCTGCCCGCCGCACGCGGGCCGAAACGTCGCCTGCCGAACGGCGGCTTCAACAGGCCTGACGAAGATGGGCGCCCTCGTTGCGTCGTCCGGTTTCACTTTAGTCTTGATCGACTGCATCGACCCCTCTGACGACAGCAGCACGAAGGTGGTAACTGTACCGTGGATGCGGGCCCGACTCGCGAGGGGCGGGTAGGTCGGAATTTCCAGTCGCTCGATGCAAGCCGCGCCTGAGTCGCTTTGAGGCTGTTCCGTCTTGCCAGCCTGTGCGTATGCGCTGCCGAATGGCACGGCGAGACCGAGGGCCATAACGGCCTGGAGTGCAGGCCTCATCGCCTTTAATCCTACCGCCTAGTGACCTCGTCCACCTTGCTTGTGGGGCAGGATGCCATCCTGCGCGGCGATTGATAATCGCCGCGTGGGCCGATTGCCAATCGGCCCGCAGCTTGCCAAGCTGCCCCACGCCGAACGCGCACCGATTCCCCCCTCCGCCTGTGATAATCTCAAAACTCATGCTTTTCGAGGCGGACAAGGTGATGTTCGAGATTTACCGTGAGACCGAATACACGGGGCGGTATCGCGTGGTCTATTTCACGGAGTTGCAGGACCACAACAAGGAGAGCGAAATCAATCACGCGCTCGCCGGCGAGCACTTCTACGACGGCTTCATCAAGAACTACAAAAAGGATGAAGCCAAGCAGATCATCGAATCCCTCCTCACGCGGTTGAACAATGGCGAGCAACTGGAGCCGCAGGAAGTGGAGCGCGCGCTGGGCGACCACGCGGCGGGCTGAGGGCGCTTGCACATTCTCCGTTTTCCCAGCTTGAGTGACGACCAGTTCCGCGGCTGCATGGCCGCATTTGTCGATTCGCTCAGCGGAGAGTTCAACGCTGCGGCGGCCGCATTGCGGCGGCTGGAGGGGCAAGCCAAAGGCTCGGCATTCGTCCACGAAATCGCGCTCGACCAGCACCGCTACAGCGCGCTGATCGTGCTCGACCGCTGGGACGCGCTGCTTGCGAGCTTCGGCCCGCACCTGGCCCAGACGCGAGCGGCCGCGCTGCTGGAGACGGCGGCGGAGCGCGCGCACGCGGCCGAGAACATCCTGCTGGCGACTAATGCGCTGATCGACGAAGCGCACCGCTATGACGGCGCGATGACCGAAGCCTGCCGCGGAGCGTTCGATTCGGCGATGAGCCTGTTCGCCGCCGAGCGCGCCGATGCGGAAGCGGCCGCCAAACTCGGGCCCATGCTTTCGGCCGATTACAAGGAAGGCCGCCGCATCTTCCTGGAAGACCTCGCCGCGCGATAGCGCCGTGGCGCTGGCTTGAGCCTGCTGTGTCGGCAGTCGTGCCGACATTTCCTTCTGCTTAGCGCACGATCGTCGCTCGCAAGGAACCGGCGGCAAAGACCGCCGGCGCTACGGCGCTGCGTTTCTTCGTAGCGCCGGCGGTCTTTGCCGCCGGTTCTGCTTTTCTATCTTTGAGAGGAGTCTCGCCGCGGCGCGCAGGGGTGCGGCGTGCCACAGAAGCTGCCCGCGAAGGCACGCGCGGAATCTGTCATCATGAATTCAGAATCCGCAGCAACAATGGGGAATTCCGGAAACGATCATGAGCGAACACACACGAGTCAGTCACCCCGCATACAATCTCCTGCCCACGGAAATCGAAGGGTTCGATTCCCTCGCCGGACTTGCCTTGGATATGCACTGGTCGTGGAATCATTCGACCGACGCAGTGTGGCGGCAGCTCGATCCCAAACTGTGGGAGATCACACATAACCCCTGGGTGGTTCTGCAGACGGTCTCACGCGACCGGATCGAATGCGTGTTGGCCGATCCCGCATTCCGGAAGGACGTGGATGATCTGGTCGAAGCCCGCCGGCAGGCGGTGGAAGCGCCCGCGTGGTTTCAGAAGAATCATGCCGGCGCTCCTCTGACATCGGTCGCGTATTTCAGCATGGAGTTTATGTTGAGCGAAGCATTGCCCATTTACTCGGGCGGGCTGGGGAATGTGGCGGGCGATCAACTCAAAGCCGCCAGCGATCTGGGTGTGCCGGTGACCGGCGTGGGATTGCTCTACCAGCAAGGTTATTTTCGCCAGGAGATCGACAAGGACGGAGGGCAACAGGCCCTCTACCCGTTTAACGATCCCGGACAATTGCCGATTACGCCTGTCCGCCAGCCTACGGGCGAGTGGCTGCGCCTCGAGATCGCGTTGCCCGGATACTCGGTCTGGCTGCGCGCGTGGCAGGCGAAGGTGGGCCGCGTGAAGCTTTACCTGTTGGACAGCAACGACGCGGCGAACTACCCCGTTCATCGGGGAATCACCACCGAACTCTATGGCGGCGGGCAAGAGCTGCGCCTCAAACAGGAAATGCTGCTCGGGATCGGCGGATGGCGGCTGCTGCATGCGCTGGGGATCCAGCCGGACGTGTGTCATCTGAATGAAGGGCACGCGGCCTTCGCGGTGCTGGAGCGCGCGCGCAGCTTTATGGATGAGACCGGCCAGCCCTTCGAAGTGGCGCTCGCCGCGACTCGAGCCGGCAATCTCTTCACCACCCATACGGCGGTGGCCGCCGGTTTTGACCGTTTCGCTCCCTCTCTCGTCGAGCAATACCTGGGCAAATATGCCGAACAGAAGCTCGGCATTGCGTTTTCCGAATTGCTCGCACTCGGCCGCCAGAACCCGGACGACTCCTCGGAGCCTTTCAACATGGCGTATCTCGCCATCCGCGGAAGCGGGGCGGTGAATGGCGTGAGCCGGCTGCATGGAGAAGTGAGCCGGCGCCTCTTTCTGCCGTTGTTTCCGCGCTGGCCCGAAGAAGGGGTCCCGATCGGATACGTGACCAACGGAGTCCACGTGCCCACCTGGGACTCGGCCGCCGCCGACAGTCTTTGGCAGGAGACCTGTGGAAAGGACCGCTGGCTGGACGGGTCGGAATCCTTGGAACAGGACATGCACCAGGTTCCCGACGCCAGGCTCTGGGAGTTTCGCAGCGCTGCCAGCAAGGCTCTTGTAGAGTATGCTCGTGGGCGATTGTCGCGGGATCTGGCCGGGGCCGGCGCGCCGCCCACTGAAGTCGAAGCCGCGAGCCGTCTCTTCGATCCCAACATCCTCACGCTCGGCTTTGCGCGCCGCTTCGCGACTTACAAGCGACCCAACTTACTCCTTCATGATCCGGCCCGGCTGCTGCGTATCTTGACCGACGCGCAGCGCCCGGTGCAACTCATCATCGCCGGCAAGGCGCATCCGGCCGATCAGGCTGGGCAAGCCATGATCCGGCAATGGGTGCAGTTCATCCGGCAGCCCGAGGTGCGTCCCCATGCGATCTTCCTCAGCGATTACGACATGCTCCTGACGGAGACACCTTGGGAATTCAGGCCGAGGATGCTCTGGTTGGAGATTTCGAAATATAGCCGATCAAAAAACGATGAAATACGTTGTTTTCTCAAAAGCATTGCACTCAACCTGGCTGTTGAGTGAATACGGGATACTCTTTGACGAGGAGAAGGCGTCGGCACCAGCCTCGGCCACAAAGTGTTCCTTCCCGGACGGCTTTTTTCTCTCATAGCCACATGGACCACATCGCGGGGCGCCTTCGCTGCTGGGGTCTCCGCAATGCGGGCTACGGTTCGCGCGACAAGCCCCTGGCGATGACGACTGCAGGCAACCGATTTGTCGAGGACTGGCTGAAATTCAGCATCAGACAGGCAGGAAGGCTCCGTTATTGCTTGAACATCCACCCGCTGGCCCCCTTTGAAAGGGTGCCCGCTTGAAGTCAAGGCGGCTCAGAGGAGCAGCGCTACGTCGAGGGGTTCAGCAATACGCAACTGAACCAGTAGGTATACACAA
>CAWJLI010000032.1:0-6099 GCA_963843095.1 Bryobacterales bacterium | reverse complement strand
GGCCATCGGCCACGAAATCGAGACCCAGCGTGACGCGCGGGGGCGTGATATCGGTTTCGAGATCCGAGGCGCCCCTGCGGAACTGCTGGCGAAGTTCAGCCAGCGGAGCCGTCAGCGCGATTCGGCTATCGCAGCATTCGTGGAGCAGCGCGGGCGGCGACCTACCGACAACGAGATCGCGGTCCTCGTTCGAGAATCGCGTGCCGACAAACTCGCTGAGATTTCGGCGCGCGAACTGCGCGAGAGGCAGCGGGAGCGGCTGGCTCCGAACGAAGAGCAGGCGCTCGCGAGCATGAGAGGCGCCGCGCGGTTCACATCAGTGGATGTGGATTCGAGTGCGCCTTCGCTGGAGTATGCCGCAGAGCACATCTTCGAGCGCGTATCGGTTGCACCGGACCACGAACTGCTGATGGAGGCTCTGCGACATGGCCGGGGACGAATCCGGCTTGCCGACTTGAAGGGTGAGCTGAGTCTCCAGGAATCCACGGGCAAGGTCCTGCGCTCGGGCCGCGAGATCGCCACGGCGGCGAGTCTGGACCGCGAGCGAAACATGATCGCCGCCATCAACCGAGGGCTCGGCGCATTCGAACCGCTTGGCGGCACTAGTCCGCCTATCGCCTCAGATTGCCTACGGCCGGAGCAGAAGCACGCCGTGGAGTTTGTTCTTCAATCGCGTGACCGTGCGGTAAGCATCAGTGGCGCGGCTGGCACCGGCAAGACCGCAACTCTGCAAGAACTGCGGCGCGGACTGATGGAGGCGGGGCGCGATGTGCTGGCAGTAGCGCCGACGATGAGCGCCGTCGAGGAATTGCAGAAGGTCGGCTTCGCTGACGCCATCACCGTCGAACGCCTCCTGCAAGACCCGCGCACCCGTGGCGACGTTCATGGCAAGGTGATCATCCTAGACGAGGCTGGTATGGTGTCGGCACGTCAGATGGCCGACTTGCTCCGGTTGGCGGAAGACTGTTCCCTGCGCGTGGTCTTCAGCGGAGACACGAAACAAATCCGAAGCGTGGAAGCGGGCGATGCCCTGCGGATACTTGAAAAGGAATCCCGGTTGAAGACGGTCGCGCTGGCCCAGGTCCAACGGCAAACCAGGAAGGACTACCGGGATGCGATCGAAGAGCTTCGCCGGCACCCGGAACGCGGATTTGCGAAGCTCGATGCGATGGGCGCCGTTCGTGAAGTCGCAATTTCCGAACGAGCCGTGGCCGTTGCCAACGCATATGACGCCGCCGCTGGGCAAAGCCGTCTGGTTGTCTGCGCGACGCATGACGAGATTGACCGCGTGACCGATGCGATTCGCGAGCGCCGGAAGACGCGCGGGGAAGTCTGTGAGGGTGTAGTCCTGACACGTCACGTTTCGCTCAACTGGACTGCGGCACAGAAAACCGACTTCCGGAACTATCGCGCAGGGCAGATTCTCAGCTTTCACAGGGCTGTGAAGTCCATCGCGAAAAACGACACGGTGGAGATCGTGCGCGTCGCATCCAGCGGTCTGGTGATCCGATGTGCGGACGGCACGGAGCGAACCATCTCGAAGAAGCAAGCCGGGAGTTTCGACGTCGTGGAGGCGCGTCCGATCGAGGTATCTCCGGGAGACCGACTCCTGCTGACCGCGAACCGCCGCGAGCCCGGCCTGAGGATTACGAATGGCGAATTGGTCACGGTTTCTGCCGTGGACGAACTGGGCCGAATCCAGCTCAACGGCGACCGCACGCTGCCCTCCAACTATCGCGGCTTCACCCACGGTTACGCGGTCACCGCCCATCGCAGCCAAGGTAAAACCGTCGATTCCGTGATCATCTCCGGCGACGGCATGCCAAAGGAGCTGTTTTACGTCGCCGCATCGCGCGGCCGTCAAAGCGTCACAGTGATTACGAGCGACAAGGAGCGACTCCAACAGACCGTTGCACGGTCGATGGCGCGAACGTCGGCCTCTGAGCTTATGCGAGGTAAGGGGACGCATTCGCATCGGGACGCTCATCGAGGTTTGGCAGCGGCACGAGACCTGGCTCGAAGGGCGGCCCGGTTGCTCACTTCCGCTTCGAAACAAATCCAGCAAGTAGTGGTTCAACCTCGAAAGGAGCGCAATCGTGAACACGGCCTCGGTCGATAAGGCACCATGGGTCATTAGCGCGGCCGACCAACCGCTGGCACTGGAGGTTGTGCTGTTTCGGCAGACGGTAATTCTGTCGTGGAGTCAATTCGTCTACGCCGAAGGCGGCGATGACGAGGTGCGAATTGCCTTTGCCAGCCACGATGTGGTGGTGAAGGGCGCTGGGCTCGAACCGTTGCTTCGCGCAATCGCGGCCCATCAGGTCGAGCTGATTCGCGAGAGGGTCCGTTCCGAGCGCTTTCCCAGCCCGTCGGGGCGATTCATTCGTGAGATCGTGGTCCGGAAGATGGAAGCTGAGTGATGGAGCGAGCACGTGTTTTCGAAAAGCTGAAGTTAAGAGAGAGACACCATCCCTAAGCCTGTCGGCTTAGGTTCGCGCGGCCCGCGCGAAGCCCGTTCCATTCGATGCACATTCATTGAATATTCGATAGATATTCAATGGATATTCGATGCTTGTTTAGCCGTTGTTCGAAGGCCGTTTGGCCTCGGCGGCGGTCCGCTGGGCTCGCGCCAGAGACATTTCAGGTGAAGTTAGTATGGATGACAACGTCAAAGAGATTCTTGACAGACTGCCGGCCAAGCAGCCACGCTCGCGGTTGGACCCTCACGCCACGCTGATCGAAGAGATGCGCCGGCGCGGCAGGACCTTCGCGGAAATCGCGCGCGTCTTGGCGGAAGAGTGCACGGTCAGCACCTGCCCGAGCAACATACATCATTTCATGAAGCATCGAGTCCGCATGGCAAGGCTCGCGAGGCGAGCCATCACCAAGCGTGACGTTTCCGGCACGGTCGCATCCCCGCAGGCGGCGTCTGCCAAGGCAATGTGGCAGCCAACGCCGTCAACCGATGCTGCGCGGAGAATCGCGGCACTCAAACAGCGCAAGCTGCCGCCGGCGCCAGCTTCGGAAGGGTTCGATTACGATCCGAATGAACCGCTCCGGCTCGTCAAGCCGGGAAAATCGGAGATGGACAGATGAGGACTCCTACTGGCCCCACCTCTCTGCGATCTTCGCACAGCACTCGCGCGCGGCCAGGACGGGGTGCTTCGTTACCGTCTAAAGGCAATCAGGAAACTGGTCGCCATTGTCGAATTCTTCTTCAGGTGTTTCAGGTCTCAAATTCATTCAAATTATTCTTGACAATTTGATCCGCCGGTTTATTCTATTTCCTTACCACTACTACTAGAACTTCCTCAACAAATTCGGAGGTCTTATGGTTCAGCGCCTGTTGGTCGCTCTACTGGTGCTTGCGTCCGTGGCGTATGCGCAGCGTCAGGTAGATGCCAAATTCACTTACAGCCGGGTGATCTGCGTGGTTCCCTTCGTTGGACAGGG
This sequence comes from Bryobacterales bacterium, assembly GCA_963843095.1. GTDB lineage: Bacteria > Acidobacteriota > Terriglobia > Bryobacterales > Bryobacteraceae > Bog-375. Next base: position 2,646 of record CAWJLI010000032.1, on the reverse strand, counting down.
CACTGCGGCGGACCCCAAACGGCCCGAATATGCTCCGTGGCCTGCTTCCACTAACCCGGCCGGTATCATCGCGTTCAGCTACCTGCCCAGTGATGACGGGAGACTCGCCATAGTGGAATTCGTCGCTCTGCACCGGGCGGCGTTTCAGGCGCTGTTCAATGACAATTCAATTACCGTATTCGAAAAGGGGGTCGTCAGCAAAGCCACCATTGAAGCTGCCATCCAGCAACATCGCAGGAACTTCAATCTCGATACTTTCGGGGTGGTGATGCCATGAAGGCGCTCCGTGTTGGCGCGCTCCTCATGCTGTCCACGCCTGGCTGGGCGGCTTACCAGTATTACTTTACCGACAACTTGACGAGCATCAATGCCGCCAATTGGAATACCACCGGCAATGTGGGTGCGTCCTCGCTCGGGCTCGCCGCATCTGAGTCTGGCGGCGGCACGCTGATTTCCCGCATTCCCATCCCCGACGGCACGTACGAAGGCGAGGTTCGCACCACGCTGGAGTTAACGTCCTCGGGCGGCACCTACACCTCGTACCTGCAAGCCAGCGCTAACGCGGCGACCAGCGGCAACGGCTCGGGGACTTACCTGGCCTTCGAAATGCAAAACCCGCAATTCGACACCAACGGCGGCTGCGCGGCGAACTTCCTGGTGCTTCAGAGTACGGCTGGAGTCGTCTCCCTGCTGTCCAGTTTTGCAGGCACTTGCCGCGACGGCATGGTGCTGCGCATGGCGGTACACGGCAATGTCTTGCTGGTTTGGCCGGACCAGGACACGCCGATGGAGTTCGTGGGCGTGACGCCGGGCGCCGGGCAACCGGGCATCGGCGCCTACGGTGCGCCATCGGGCAACGCCATTTCGCAGGTCCAGCTCGGCACCATCTACCGGACCGCCCCCAACGCCGTGGCTTCGCAGACGTTAGCGGTTTCCGCTTTCCCCAGGCACATCGACCTGCAGTGGAAGCCGGCTTCCGCCGCCTCCGCCAGCATCGGTTTCGCGGGTTACTGGATCTACCGCGACGGGTTGTACCTCCGCCGCACCACGGCCACCACCTTTTCCGACGAAACGGTGTCGCCCGGCGAGAACCACACGTACGCCGTCTACACAGTGGACCAGCACTACAACTTCTCGTCGGCGGCATCGGTTACGGTTACTGTGCCGCCGTTTGCCACGCTGACCGGGACGCCTCCGCCGTTGCCGGGCGGAAAGACAACCGCCTTCAGCGCAGCCGCGAGTGGCGGGGCTCGACCGCGGGCTGGAGCCGCATACGGCGCCCCCGCCCAGCGGCACCTTCGACCCGCGCCGGGTTGGGGTCATGGCGCTGGGCAGCTATTGGGGCGCGGCTGGCGAGCAGATCGACACGCTCTCCCGCAACCTGAACTTCTCCGTCCCGCTGGTCAGCGCAAAGTCCGCCGGCGGTCGGAGCGTCACCATTGGGCTCAGCTACAACTCGCAGATGTGGCGGCAAGACACTGGCGGATTATGGCTGATCGGTCAGGATGTCGGTTTCGGGCTCGGCTGGAAGGTCCTGGCTGGTGCCATCACGCCGATCATTTCCGGATCGCAGACCGTTTACTACCTGTACACCGATTCAACCGGCGCCGAGTATCGCCTGGATCAGAACAAAAGCGGCTCCCTGTGGACTTCGGTTATGGGCACCTACGTCACTTGGGACGCCGCGGCTAAAGTGCTTCATTTCACGGACGGCAGTTTCTGGACGATGGGCTGCGTGTCGGCCACCGCAGAGCAGGATGGCGGCACCTATTACCCCACCGTGATCGAGGATTCCAACGGCAACCAGATCCAGATTTCCTACGATATAGGGATGAAGGCCTCGTCGCCGAACACCAGCGCCCGTATCACCGTGATCTCGGATGCGCGCTCGAGTGTGGCCTACCAGTTCTTGTACTCAAGCCAATGTTCCAATGGACAGTGCTTTGACCACCTGGCGACGATCTCGAACTCGATCAGTACGCCGGAAAACTACACATTCTCGTACGCCCCCAATCAGCCCTTGGTCGACCCCTTTGGGAACACTTCGCAGGGGACTTGGGCGTTTCTGCAGTCGGCCGGGGTGACCGGCCTCGGAATCTCGCACCAGTTTCAATACGATGGCAGCGGCGAAATGACGCTGTTGACCACACCACTGGGCGGCCAGATGAAGTGGACGTACCGTTCGTTTACCTATGGCACAAACGTCACACTCCGGGAAGTGCAATACCGGTATCTGCCGTTGTTTACGAGTGGGTCGTGGAGCAAGGAGTCGTGGTATGTTTATGGCCCCGATTCCTACGACGAAACGCAGCCGTTCCATTATTATACGGTGATCGCGGACTCCGCCGCAAACTCCTACAAGTATTGGCTATTTTACCCCAACTCCAGCTTTTACACGGTTCCGAAGGGAGCAGACACGGTCGCCTTGCTCCGCGTCTACCAGGAGGGGGGCGGCGCCACGAACTACATTTCCTTGGTGAAGCTCTACGGGTACACGATCGATTCGTTGGGCCAGCCATATACGTCTGCGGTGTCAAGCTACCCCGACTACAGCTTGGGCCTTTCTTACACGACCACCAACCAAACCCTCGATATCTACGGCAACCTCACCCAGGCGCAGGTGTGGAATTACGGCAACACTTCAGA
>CAWJLI010000031.1:0-11620 GCA_963843095.1 Bryobacterales bacterium | reverse complement strand
TGTTTTGTTACTGGTTGGCAGCGTATTGCTGCGGGGGATTCCTTCAAAAGACTTTCGAAATACGGGATTTCCCCATGCTTGGTAGCGTTAAAGCCCGCCTGCGCGCGGAGCTCACGGGCCGTGATGGCTTCAAGCTCTTTGTCGAGCTCTCTCAAAAAGTCGAGCTCTCTCAAAAACTCTGGGGTCAAGGCTTCGTCCTCCGCGAGAGGGCTGCCTTCCTGGTGCGTACGGAGAACGCGGCGCTGATCTCCCGGCTTCATGCTGGACAGCTTCGCGAGTGCGAGCCATTGCCGAGCGCCGTTTTCCATACAACCTCCTCACCCCCGCGACGAAGCGGTTCAGGCTCGGAAGTATACCAGATTTAACGCCTGCATAAACGATATCAAACGATATGAATCTTCCTTTTGATTTTGATTTCCGATTTGTTTGATTTCACGTCACGACTCTTGGCGCCGGGCGGCACGCAACCGAATCGGCGCGGACGATTGCAGCATTCCTTGGAAGGCTTTCGGTAAAATCGTTCTCGGTGAGGTCCACATCAAAGACAACCACCGCTGCGTCGTCACGGTCCGGCTGGCCGGGGGTTCAGATGCGCGCGGCCAGGTGTCGAACTGAGGTTGTCGCGGTCGCCGTGTGCGGCCTTCTGCTTCCGCTCTTTTCCTGTTCCCGGCCCGAACAGGCGCAGAAAGCGTATGCGCGCGCATGGTCCGCCTGCGTCGCGGGCGACCTGGAGGCGGCCGGCCGCGAAGCTTCCTCCTACGATACGCGCGCGCAAAAAGAGCCCGATGCATACTGGGCCGTAAGTCTCAAGCTGCTCGATGCCGAAGTGCTGGACGCGCAATCCCGGTGGAATCGAGCGCGCGATCTCCTGCTGGCCCCTCTTCCGGCCAAACCAGAGCTGGGGCAACTCGAAGTGCGGCGCCTGATCGATCTGGCCATGGTCGATCTTCAGTTCAGCGCCGAAGCCGCGAAAATCCCCGGGATTCTGGCCCAGGCCCGCGCGGCGGTCCGCGATCCCGAATTGCGCGTTCGCCTGGACCTGACGGAAGGCAGGGCCGCCATGAAAGCGGGCCAGCCGCGTGCGGCGCAGCAGTCGTTTAGCGCCGCCGCCGATCGGGCCGCTAAGCAGGGGCTTCTGTATTGGGAGGCGCAGGCGCTGAACAATCTCTCGGTTGCGCTGAAGAGGCTGGGGCGGTATGAAGAGTCGATCGATGCCGGCCAGAGTGCCCTGGCCGCCGCCGAAAAGCTCGGCGCGCGCCGGGTGGCCGCTCTGGCGCACGGCAACTTGGGCTCGATGTACGCCATTCTGGGCGACTTCGATAACGCCTTCGAGCACCAGCGGCAGGCCATCGCCATTTTTGAGGCTATTGGGGCGCGGGCGAATCTGATGATTTCGCTCGGCGAGTTGGGATCGGCATACGATGGCGACGAAGATTTCCCGAATGCGATTGCCAACTACCGGAAGGCGTACGATATCGCGCTGGCGATCGATCGCAGGAACGAGGCTGCCCGTCACGCCGGGAATCTGGCCCTGACTTTGATCAAGGCTCACCAGTGGGACCAGGCGGCGGAGTGGAACCAGCGCGCCTCGGATCTCGCCCGCGCGCTCGACGCGCGCGAAACGATTCCCTTTCTGGAGCGGAATCGCGCCCGAATCGCCGAGGGCCGTGGAGATTTCAAAGAGGCCGGCCGAATCGCCCAGGAGTTGTTGCGCGGCGACACCCCGCCCAATATCCGCTGGGCGGCGTGGGACTTGCTGGGCGATCTTGCCGCCGGCGCGAAGCGCTTTGCGGAGGCCGATCGGTATTACGAACAGGCGCTGCGGATCATCGAGGCCACGCGCAGCGATCTGCTGGATGCCAACCACCGCATGACGCTGCTTTCGCAATTGATGCCGTTCTACCGCGGCTACGTGGACGTTCTGTGGCGGCAGAAAGACGATGCGCGGGCTTTGCGCGTGGTGGAATCGAGCCGCGCGCGGGTGCTGGCCGAGCGGGTGGAAGGCGACGTCGCGGCCGCTCCGCCAAGCGGTTTGGCCCAATATGAACGTGTGGCGCGCGACGCGCACGCGATCATTCTCTCGTTCTGGCTGGCTCCCCAGCGTTCGTTTGCGTGGCTGATCACCAGTGGCGGCGTCGAACGGTTCGAACTGCCGGGCTCGGGCGCAATCGAGAAGCTGGTGACGAACTATCGCGACACGGTAGAACACTCGGTCCGCGATCCGCTTACCGCCAACGCGGCCGGCTCCGAGCTCTGGCGAATGCTGGTGGCGCCGGTTGCGCCGCACCTGCGCCAAGGAGAGCGGCTGATCGTCATTCCCGATGGCGCTTTGCACCGGTTGAACCTGGAGACGCTGGTGGCGCCCGCGCCGCGGCCGCACTACTGGATTGAGGCCATGGAGTTGGCGGTGTCGCCTTCGATCGAGATTCTGGCGTCGGCGCCGCCGGCGGGGGCAGGGAAGAGGGTTTCGCTGCTGCTGATTGGCGCACCCGACTATACGGGCAGCCACTACCGGCCACTCGAGAACGCGGAGCGCGAGATCCGCGACATTCAAGCGGATTTTCCGGGTCGCGCGCAGCAGGCTTATCTCGGTGCGCAGGCATCGCCGGCGGCGTATAGCCAGTCGGGTCCGCAAGACTTTTCGCTGATCCACTTTGCCGCCCATGCGGAAGCCAATTCCGAGAGGCCGCTCGAATCGGCGGTGATTCTCTCGCATGGCAAGCTTTACGCGCGCGATGTGATAGGGATTCCCATCCATGCCAGCCTGGTCACCATCTCGGCTTGCAGCAGCGCGGGCACGCGGACGTATGCGGGCGAAGGGCTGGTGGGTTTTGCCTGGGCGTTTCTGCGGGCCGGTGCGCACGCCGTGGCCGCCGGCTTGTGGGATGTGAGCGACAGCTCGACCGAGCAGTTGATGAACGAGTTCTACCGGCGGATGGCTGCGGGCGCGGACCCGGTCACGGCGATGCGCCAGGCCAAGCTCGCGCTACTGGGCTCCGCTCGCTTCGCCCGGCCCTACTATTGGGCGCCATTCCAGATCTACGTGGCGTCACTGGGCCAGTGAGGAAGAATCCGCGGGCGATTGGCGCGCCCTACTGCGCCAGGATGGTAAACGGCGCGCTGGAGGTTCCGTCAACCACGATCGTCACCGGCACCTGTGCGCCACTGAAGGACTGGTTCAAGGTGAACTGAATCTGGCTGGCGCTGATGAGCTGGACGGGCATGGATACGCCCGCGACCATCACTTGCAGGCGGCCCGATGCGAGCGTCACCGTGGGATCCAGACCGCTGATGGCGATCGTCAAAAAATCGCCCGAAGTGGCTGGGTTTGTGGCATTCACGATGGCGCCCGAAGGCTCGGTAATGCCAAGAATTGCCGGCGGCTGGTAGCCGATCGGCACCACCACGCTGACCGTGCCGCCGCTAGTGGTTAGGGTCAAGACCGCCGGCCCGATAGGCGTGCCGGCCGGTATCGCGACATTCACCTGATCGCCCGACGAGTAGGCCACCTGCGCCGACCCGCCAGCGAGGGCCGCCGGCGCGTTGGCGTTCGTGAATGCGTTGATAGTGATCTGCGGGCTGGCCAGATTGGCGCCCCAGATGGTGGCGACCGCATTCGGATAAATCGTGGCTTGACCGACAACACCGTTGACGACCGCTAGAATCGCCGGTGCGGCCGGGTTGGCCGGCACAATCTGGAGGCCGAACTGCGTCATTACCTGGAACCCGGAGATCACACTGACCTCCGAAGAGCCCAGAGCCGCGCCGGACGCCACCATGACATTGACCCACAGGTGGGTCGGGCTGAGCACCCAAACACGGTTTACCGTGATATCGGAGGTGCCGAAACCCACCGTCACCTGCCCGTCCACAAAATTAGTGTTGACGGCAGAGATGTCCACCATGGCCTCGCCGCCGGCCTGTAGCGACAACGGACTGACACTTTGCAACTGCGGCGTGCCGGCAGCCGGGTAGTTGTACGCCGGAATGCTCGAGAATTGCAGGAACAACGAACTCTGCCCATCGCCGTTAGAGACCGTGACGTCGGCGGTCTGCCCGCTCGAGCCGGAGGGCGGCGTGACCGTAATCGGGCAATCGCCGGATGTTCCGGCCTGGCACCCGTTCGCTGTGACCGAGGCCGGCAGGCTATCGAAATATACCGTGCTGTCGGGTCCGAAACCGGTGCCGGTGACGGTGACGGTGCCATCCGGGTTGCTCGAAACCGAATCGACGTAGGGCGGCTGCTTTTCGACCAGATTCACTCCGGCGGGCAGCACGTACATGTCGCGGCCCAGGTTGAACACCAGATGCCGCAAGCCCGTGCCGGGTTAGCCGGAGCGTCAAAAAAAGCAAACAGCGCGGAGAGCGGGTTGGACACTTCGAAACAGGGCGAGTCGGCGGTACAGATTGGCGCCGGAGCGAATCCCAGAATCGAGACCGTTTGCGGAATCACCAGCGGCGAATAAACGGCCGGCTCAATGGCTTCGACCAGCGACTGCACTTGGGTCCCGTTGATGAACGCCGGCGACATCCAGTCGGTGTTTTGCTGCACATTGATCGTGTAGTCGCGCGTGGATGGGTCCAGGTAGCCGCGCGTGATGATGTCATAGAGCGGCACCTTAGCTTCCGCTTGTACGCTGAAATTCACCTGGGTGACGCTGGCGCCGGGAGTGACATTAAAAGAGGTGGCAGCCGTCGTGTCGGTGGTGCCTGGATAAAAGACGGTCTGAAAACTCGCGCTAAGCCCGAACGGGAAACCATTGGTGTCGTACGGCCCCCAAAGACCTTCGGCGTTGATCTGAAAAGCGTCGGGCGGCAGCGGATGGACGAAGACCTGGTAGTTTCCCGGCGGCACGCCGGCGATGGTGTAGTAGCCGGCGGGATCTGTGAGCGCGCTGACTGCCGGTCCGGCAGCCGGCAGGGCCACCACCGAAGCCAGGTTGACGCCCGTTTTGCCGCCGGCGAAGGTGACTTGGCCGGAAATGGAGCCGTAATTCGCGGTCCAGTTGGCGGCGCCGTACAGCAGGGAGAAAGCAGCCACGTCATCGGCATCAATGGGCCGCACCCGGGTGGTATTACGGATCACACCCTGCGACATGGCCGCGCCGGTCCAGGTGTGTTGCAAGCCCAGCGCGTGCCCCAGTTCGTGAACCGCGGTGGTGAAGAAGTCCGGCAGTTGGCTGGGGCCGGCGCCGGCGGTGGTATCGTTGGTCAGCGAAACCACAGAGCGAGTGATGGCCACCAGCGGTTGCCCGTCGGAACCAGTCTGAAACTGCGGAACTACAGGCAGGTTGGGCGAAGCATACCCCAAGAGTCCGGGAGGCATCTCGGCGAAGACCACATCGATGCCGGGCGTGGCTTGCGGTGGCTGACCGGCGCTCTCCAGACCCGCGAAATTCAGCCGTAACGCCGAATTGGGCACCGTGTTCCACGCCGCCACGGCTTGCTTCACCTCGCCCAGAACCGAGCCGAAAGTGTCGTTGGCGGCATACTTCACCGGGCCGGCATCGCTGACGAAAACGTTGAGCGTGCTATTGCTGAGCGCCGTCAGATTGAAGCGGGCGCGGACGGGATTGAATGGCGCGCTGTGGCTGGAGTAAAACGTGTAGTGATAGTAGGCTTCGATGGGACCGCTCATCGCCAGTACGGCCGCTGCCGCCAGCACCACCCGCATTGCCGCCCATTGCCGCACTATTTCGCCGCCCCCAAGGCACTCGCCACCAGGGCGCGCAACGCGCTCAGCCGCATGGCTACGGGTTGATCGTTCACCGGGTTGTGGGTTGCCGGGTCGATCATCAGCTCATGACTGGCGCTCCGCGTCACGCCGGGATCGGAAGAGCCGTCCTGCACAACCGCGAACGCACCCTGCGAAAACCCCATAATCTGCGTCATGCCAGACTTGCCGGTCCACAGGAACAACACATATTGATCGCCCGGCTGAAACTGCGGTGCGCCCGCGTAGGTTTGCCTCATGCCGCTGGCGATACCGCCGGGCACGGCCACATCCACCGTGGCGCCCGTCGAGCCCTTCCACTTCTCCGCCACCTGAATGCGGTAATGCGTGAAAATCACCGGGCCGGAAAAGGCTGTGTACGAATCCTGAACCGTCCCGCGCACGATGGCGGTGGATTTCGCGATCAAGTCGCTGATCGAGAGCTGCTGGAGGGTGGCGGACTGAAGCTGTGCCACACCCAACAACGCCGCGACGAAGAACAATCTACGAGCCACGGCTATTTCTGTGCATCCCTCATACCAATTCAATCCGATTGAAATAGTTGGGTTTAGCCAATGCCAGGTGGCTATGGTTGGGTTGCCTCGACACGCATTTGAGGCATCGTGCCCCAGTTTTCGGCAGCCTCCGCCTGCTGGTGCCTGGCTGGCCATGCCACCGGGGGAGTGCTTCACTCCGCTCGAAATTGCACGCTGCGGGAGGCTTGGCTGCCGCCGGAATCCTTGACGGTCAACTCCCCGTGATAGGCTCCGGGCGGGAGGGTCGAGATAGGCAATTTGAGCGCGACCGGAATAACCTGCTTGCCGGACCTGGTCAGGGCGCTCAAGTCGACATCGCCGGAATCCCACTTCTGCTCGCTCAGCGCGTCGAGCAGGCGCAGGCGCGCAGTTAGCCGGACCGCCCCGGTGCCTGCGGCGGGCGGCTGGTAGACTTCGAAGTAGGCTTCGGCGGCGTCGGTTCTCGGTAGAACATCGGAGCCGGAGACGGTGATCCGGTTGCCGCGGAAGATCAACGGTTTGCTCCCTGCCTCGGTTTCCTCCTGCGCTGCCTCTTGCGATATGGGCTGTGCGCCGCGGCTTAGGGCGATGGAACTCAGGCTGAGCCGGCCGGGATCAAAAGGATCGACAGCCAGCGGCGTTTCGACCACGCCAAAGCGATCCTTGGTAGTGCGGAAGACGAGCTTGAAGCGGTAAGTGCCAGGCGTAATTCCAAACTGGTGTTCGTAATGGAGCGGGCGCTTCAGGAAATCGTCGAGTTGCCGGCGGCTGTCGAAATCGAATTTCACCGTATCGCTGAATCGCGCGACCACTTTGCTCTTCAGGTTGTATGCCAGGCCGAGCACGTCCATCTCGGCATGCAACTTGCCGCCCAGTTCGGCGGGATTGAGAACGGGAGAAGGAATCTCGATCGCCAGGCTGACGCGCGCCGCACCGCTCGAATCGAAGAAGTAGGGGACGGATACCGACGCCGCGGTGTTGCCGGCTTCAGGCGAAGCTGCCAGAGTTTCCAGCTCTCTCTCCAGCGGGTTGCCGCCGGCCAAGCTCACCTGGCCAATATCCGTGCGGCGGTCTTCGAGTTCGGTAATCCGGTTGCTGATGACATCGGAGTCGGCGGCCTTCGGCACGAGCTCCAGATACTTGCGAAAGTGCGCGATGGCCGGGGTCAGGTCGCCTTTCGCGGCGAAGATCGAACCGAGCAGCCTCTCGACCTCCGGGAACTCGCGCTCCAAGTCGTGCGCGATGGTCTCGGTGGCGCTCCTCCCGGCGGCGTCGTAGTCCTTCAAATTGAAATTAGCGACGGCGTTATAGAAGTAGATGGCAGGGAACTCGACCGGGCTGAATGCGAGGCCCCGATTGGTGATGTCGGCGGCGTCCAGGTTGCGGTCCTCGGCAACGGCCAAACGCGCGAGCTGCACATAGGGCTTCAGATATTGCGGGTCGGACTTGACGGCACGCTCCCACGAGGCGCGGGCGTCGGCCGGCCGGTTCAGTGCGAGCTGGGCCTGGCCGAGTTCACTCCAGGCCTGGGCGTACTGGGGATAAGCGGCGACCGCGGCTTCGAAGGCCTTGGCCGCTTCGTCGTATCTCTTATGATTGGCGGCTGTCAGGCCCCGTTGGTAAGCCTGGCGGGCGGCCTTGGGCGCTCTCAAAGAAGTGACCGAGACGGTCGAACCTTCGGTGTCGCCGATGCGTTTCAGGATGACGACGCTGCCTTCGGTCAGGGTCGCATTGGTGGCGCGATAGCCGGTGAGGCGGATCGTGACGCGGCAGCCATCCGGGACGCCGTTCTCGTCTCGGACCCAGGGCACACTATAGACGACCATGCCGTTGCCGAAGACGTTGTAGATCACGCACTCGCCCACCAGCATATCCGCGGGAAGGGGCATCAGCAAAGGGACGCCGGGCAGTTCGGCACCGCCCTCGACGACGATTTTGGCGTGGTGATTCTGGGCAAAGGCGGCGCAAGCGAATAGGGCTGCGAGAGATGCAATACGAAGCGTCGAACGGGTGCGCGTAGTGGGTGCCCGATCGCCATTCACGCCCAAATCGTAGAACCATCCGGCTTGAGGCACAACGCGACGCCCCCAACTTTTTCAAGATGATCTTCACAGATGGTGACGGCTCGCAAGTCCTGAGGGTTGCAGGCAGTCCGCCCATCGGTTCCGGCGCGCCGCCGGTCGCCCGGTTCAACCATTCATCGGCAATTCGTTGACGCGAAGCCGGCCCCCGCGTAGCCTTTGTTTATGCAAGAAGACCAAGAAGACAATGATGTGATGACGGACCGCGTCTCAGTACCCAACCGGTGAGGACGCAGCGATGAAGGGACGAGCACGCCGCCCGGTGTCCGGGCATTGCGGAGCCTGCGATGCAGCCTATTCCGGGCTGGTCCTCCCGGCGTTGCTGATGATGTTTCAACTGGGCGCACTGGTCCAGCCAGCGCGGGCGGAACAGCCGTTGACGATTCCAGCCCTTCAAGAATGGACGGATGCACCAGGCTTATATACGTTTGGCGCCGGTACTAGAATTGTCCTCGATCCGGCTTCTTCGAGCGCACTCTCCACCACCGCGTCCACGTTCCGCGGCGAACTGGCGGTTCTCACCGGATGGACGGTTCCTGTCGTGATTGGAGCCAGCGCGCAAACGGGCGACATCTCGCTCGCCCTGGGAGCGGCGGATTCGACGATTGGAGAAGAGGGTTACCTCTTGACCGTCGCCGATCACATCACAATCAGCGCTCTGACCGACGCGGGCGTGTTTTACGGAACCCGGAGCATTCTGCAAATGTTGAAACAGGGACTTACCATCCAGGCCGGCACAGCACGGGACTGGCCGGACTTCCCCGAGCGGGGTCTGATGCTGTGTGTGGAGACCTTTTACTCGCTATCATTCCTCGAACGTCATATCAAGGATCTGGCCTACCTAAAGCTGAACTACCTGCATTTACATCTTTCCGACAACCAGGACTTCATGCTGGAAAGCAGCAGCCATCCCGAAATCGTCGCGTACCAGCATTACTCCAAAGCCCAAATGACGGACCTCATCGAGCTCGCGCGGGAATACCACGTGATGATCGTGCCGGAGATCGACGTTCCCGCGCACGCACAGGCAATGCTGGCGCCGCATCCCGGTCTGGCGCTGCAAGGGAACCCGGACAAAATGGACCTGAGCAACCCAGGCAGCTATGCGCTGATCGAGGACCTGCTGAACGAATATCTGCCGCTGTTTCCGGCTCCCTTCTGGCACACGGGATTCGATGAGTACCTTACTTTCGACGAGTATTCGAACTATCCGCAACTCCTCACTGATGCGCGGCAGTTATACGGACCGAACGCGAGTTATCAGGACATCTATATCGGTTTCGCCAATTGGATCGACGGCATCGTGAAGGCACATGGGAAGCAGTTGCGCGCCTGGAACGACCTTTACGGAGTGGCAGGCCACGTCGAGACGCCGAACCCCGACATTGTGGCGGAGATATGGTGGCCCAACGTTTTGCCCCAAGACCTTTTGGCCGAGGGCCACACCATCATAAACGCCGAAGCGGCCACCACCTACTTTCCCGCGGATCCAGTGAATCTGTACGAAAACTGGGCACCGTACAAGCAGTGGGTGACGAGCTACGACTTCCAGGGAACTCCTAACTTCGAGGACCTTCCAGCGTCGACACCGGGCATCCTGGGCGGGAAGCTCCACGTCTGGACCAATGCCTCCGGCCCTGCGGTGGAACAATATGTACAGAGTGGCCTGGCTCCCGGGCTCCGCGGCCTCGCCCAGAACAGTTGGGGATCGCCTAAGCTGACGCCCACGTTTCAGGCGTTCTCCGGAATTGTGAATGCGATCGGCGATACTCCCGACTGGGCGGCTCCTTTGACGCCGGCCATCAGCCCCGGCGGCATTGTGAATGCGGCCAGCTATGCCACGGGGGCAACGGTTTCCCCTGGCAGCATCGTTTCGGTTTTTGGTTCCTTTCCGCTGTATGCGCCTGTACCAGCTTCCAGCCTGCCGCTCCCGCCGAGCCTGGTCGGGGTGTCCGTGAATGTCGGTGGGTTCCCGGCGCCGCTGTTTTTTGCCGCGGGGACCCAGGTGAACATTCAGATTCCCTGGGAGTTGGCCGGACAGCCCCAGGCAAGCATGACCGCTACAGCCTGGGGCGAGACCGGCACTGTACAGACGGTCAATCTGGCGCCCTTTTCGCCGGGCATATTCAGTATGAATGCGCAGGGATCGGGTCAAGGCGCCATCCAGGACACTTCCTACCGACTGGTGGACTCTTCCAACCCGGCGGCGGCAGGGAGTCTTGTCACAATCTATTGCACGGGCCTGGGAGCGGTGACAAACCAGCCGCCGACCGGTTCTCCCGCACCAATGAGTCCGTTGGCTGAAACGACGACTCGGCCCACAGTGGTAATCGGAGGCGCGCCGGCCGGCGTGCAGTTCTCGGGTCTCGCGCCCGGGCTGGTTGGTACATACCAGGTGAACGCGGTGGTACCCTCCGGTTTGGCCCCCGGCAACGCCGTTCCGGTTGCGATTGCGATCGGCGGAATTACCTCGAACACGGTGACGATGGCCATCCAAGACGCACAGTGAAAACGACGCCTGCAGCGGGCTCCGATGGCAACTCGCGCGAAACTCCCTTCATAATCGTCTGAACGAACCCGCACCCGGCCGCGTCACCTTCAATGAGCGGAGGACGCACATGAAACCACTCGTGTACCTTCTGTTTGGGGTGGCGGTCTGGGCCGGCGAGGCCCGGTACGCCCGTTTGGGCGAGTTCCGGGGACAAGTGGATGTGCAATTGGGACCCGCAGACCCCTGGGTCGCGGCGGAACGCAATCTTCCGCTGGTGGAGGGCGCCTGGCTGCGCACCGCGCCCGATGCGCGCCTGGAGATCGAATTGGACGATGGCGGCGTCTTCCGGCTGGGTCCGGATTCGCTCGGTGAGATCTCCGACTACGCGCGCCTCTCGACCGGGCAGCGCATCACTTTGCTCACGCTCGATCACGGCCGGGCGTACTTCACCGGCAGCGCGGCGGGCAACGATTCCCTCATTTTGGCGGTGCCGGGCGCGCAGGTCAACTTTCAGCACGCGGCCAAGGTCCGCGTCGACATAGACCCGGACTTGAGCCAGATCTCCGTCCTGGAGGGGTCGGTGCGGTTCTCGTCGCCGGCAGCGGAACTGGACTTGGCCAGCGGGCAGACCGCGCGCGTCGAGCCGGCCAACCCGGCGCGTTTCTTCCTCGACCGCGATGCAGCGGGTGTGGATCAAGACCCTTGGAGTGCCGAGCGCGACAAGGCGCTGGCCAGCACAAACTCCGCGCTCAACGTAGCGGAACGCTACGGACTGGCGGACCTCGATTCGGGCGGCGAGTGGATTCACACCGATAGATTA
>CAWJLI010000030.1:0-9223 GCA_963843095.1 Bryobacterales bacterium | reverse complement strand
GTCACATCGACCTGAGCCATCCTTATCGTCCGGTGTGGCAATACTTGCGCAACTATGTCATGGAATACGATGCGAGTATTTTTTCTCTGGCCGATTTTGCCCAGCCCTTGCCGCATATCCAGTATCTGATGCCGCCCAGCATCGACCCTCTGAGCGAAAAAAACATGGATCTGCCCCCGGAGCAAATCCATGCCGCCAAACTTCAATTCGGTCTGGACCCCGATAGACTGATAATGCTCCAGGTCTCACGATTTGACAGGTTCAAGGACCCCCTGGGGGTAATTAAATCTTATCGATTGGTCAAGTCTTTCGCTCCGTCACTGCAACTGGTTCTCGCAGGCGGTGAAGCCACCGATGACCCCGAAGGCGCCGCCGTTCTGGCCGAGGTTCGCAACGAGGCCGGCGGCGACAAAGATATCCATGTGCTGCTTTTACCTCCGGATGCCCATGTGACGATTAATGCCCTGCAGCGAGGCGCGGACCTGGTGGTGCAAAAGTCTCTCAAAGAAGGATTCGGCCTCACCGTGACTGAGGCCCTGTGGAAAGGAAAACCTGTGATTGGCGGCGATGCGGGGGGAATTCGGCTTCAGATAGTGAACCATCACACGGGTTTCCTGGTTAAGACCCCGGAGGGAGCTGCTTTGCGCGCCAGATATCTCCTGCAGTCACCCCGATAAAGCCATGGAAATGGGTCGCATCGCAAAAGAATTGGTCCGGCAGAATTTCCTGCTGACCAGAAATTTGCAGGAGTATTTGAGTATTTTGGTGGCCCTTATATATGGAGACCAGGAGCGGATAGAACTACAACTGAAATCCGCACCGTGATGGCCCCCCCAGGATTTCAAGGCTTGTGCTGTTTCTTTTAATTTGGACCCAAACGAGCGAAACTGTGGTGCTCCTCCCAGTTGCCGGACCGATGCTTCATTGTACCGGTTGGAGGCTGGCGAACGCCGAGCTCACCACGGCGACGGCCGCGATGGCCGCTGTCTCCGCGCGCAGCACCCGCGGGCCGAGCGACGCCGGCAGCCATCCGGCGCGCGCCGCCGCCTGGCGCTCCTCGTCGGTCCAACCCCCTTCGGGCCCTACCAGCAACCGCACTACGCTGCCGGCTTCGGGCGTGCCGCCGAGCAGGCGCGCCAGCGGAGGCGCCGCGCCCTCTTCGAGACGGTAACGGGCGTTTCCGTTTTCGCCCAGACCCGCGGCCAGACAAGCCTCCAGCCGCGCCGCGGGGAGGATTTCGGGTGCGCGCAGGCGGCGCGACTGCTCCGCGGCTTCGCGCGCAATCCGTGCCCAGCGTTCGGCGCGCTTGGCGGAAGCTTGCAACAGGCCTTTTTCACTGCGGGCGGTTTCCACGGGCTGGATACGCTCCACGCCGAGCTCGGTGACCTTCTCGATCATCCATTCCAAACGGTCGAACTTGATCAGCGCCGCGCACAGCGTGATCCGTACCGCGAGTTCGGCCGTTTCCACCGGCTCGATCACGCGAAACACCACGCGTGGGCCACGCGCTTCGCCGACCTCGGCCAGCCACGCGGAACGGCCGTCGGAAATCTCATACCGCTGGCCCGGCTCGACGCGCAGCACGCGCGTCAGGTGCCGGGCGCCGTCGCCCACCAGTTCGGCCACGCCCCCGCGCACCGCATCGACAAAGAATCTTCTGCGTGCCAAGCAACCATTGTAGGGCGGGCGCCGCCCGTGATAGTGTAGCCGCATGCCGGAACTACCCGATGTCGAGGTATACGTCGAAGCGCTGCGCGACCGCGCGGCGGGCCACGTTTTGGAGCGTGTCCTGGTGCGTAACCCGTTCCTGCTGCGATCAACCTCGCCGCCGGTCGATCAGGTCCAGGGGAGGGAAGTGCGCGAGGTGCGGCGGGTTGGAAAGCGCATCGCGATCGGTCTCGAGGGCGACTTGTGGCTGGTATTGCACCTGATGATTGCCGGCCGCCTGCACTGGCGCAACGCCGCGCCCAAAACCGTCCCCAGAAACGTGCTGGCACTGTTCCAGTTTTCGAGCGGCGTTCTCACGCTGACCGAAGCCGGCTCCGAGCGGCGCGCCGCTTTGCATGTGGTGGCCGGCGACGCGGGACTGGCGGCGCTCGATGCCGGCGGTATCGATCCGCTCAGCGCCGGGGAATCCGCGTTCGCCGCGACATTGCGATCGGCCAATCATACGCTCAAGCGAGCGCTCACCGATCCGCACCTGTTCAGCGGCATCGGCAACGCCTATTCGGACGAGATTTTGCATCGGGCGCGGCTATCGCCGGTGGCGCTGACGCTCAAGCTTACCGACGCCGAGGTTCGACGCCTGCACCAAGCCGTTCGCGACGTTCTTACCGAATGGACCAACCGGCTTCGCGCCGACGCTGCCGGCGGATTCCCGGAAAAAGTCACCGCCTTCCGCGAAGGCATGGCCGTCCACGGCCGCTACGGCCAGCCCTGCCCCGACTGCGGCACCAAGATCCAGCGTATTCGCTATCGCGCCAACGAAACCAATTACTGCCCGCAATGCCAGACCGGCGGGCGTCTGCTAGCCGACCGGGCGTTGTCGCGGCTGCTGAGGGAGGATTGGCCGCGCTCAGTCGAGGAGTTGGAAGCCCTCAAACGGCGTTGAAAGCGGTTCTGCCCCCCGGAGTGGGGCAAACTCGCCCCACTTTTCTTCACTAACTCATTGAAAACAAATAACTATTCTGGACGTTTGTAGGGCAATTCGCCCCGTTTTGCGGTGGTTCTGTGCAGACGAGTCATTGATCGATACGATCCGCAAGGACCAAGCATTCGCGGTCGGGGACCTGCGCCACTTTCACTGTGACACAGGGTGCAGGCGGAGTGGGCGGGTGAATGAAGGTAAGTTTTTATAGGGAAACGGTTTGGAAATGCTTGGAGGGTCGGTGATTGGAGTGCGCGTGTCCATACCAAAACAGCACATAAATATGCTAATAAAAACTTGACAAAACAGCACGCATATTTTATTATTGTGATTGGATGAGGTTGTAAAACATCCAACACATCAGTTCTATGAGGAGCTTAAAAAACATGTCTCTCACCCACTTCGACCCATTGGCCAATATCCGCCTCTTCGAGGATGCCTTCACCCGCCTATTCAACGAGCCCCAGACCAACCGGCCCTGGACGCCCGCTGTGGACATCTATGAAACCGACAACGACCTGGTGGTGAAAGCGGATCTGCCGGATGTCGATCTCAAGGACATCGATGTCCGGGTGGAGAACCAGACGCTCACCATCGCCGGCGAGCGCAAGTTCGAAAAGCAGGACAACGTGGCGGGCTATCATCGCATCGAGCGCAGCTACGGCAACTTCACGCGCAGCTTCGCGGTGCCCAACAGCTTCGACACCGAAAAAATCGCCGCATCGTTCAAGAACGGCGTACTGAGCGTCTCGCTGCCTAAGAAGGAAGCAGCCAAGCCGCGCCAGATCAAGATCGAAGCCACCGCGTAAGGAGCGCTGCAGGAAGGTGGAGGGCGCGTAGCTGTCCAAGAAAACCCGCCCGCAAGCGGGCGTTGGCAAGCTAAAGCATGCCCCACCAAAAATGGTAAGTTGAGGGCAGGCGGACCGCCGTTGCGACCGCCTGCCCCTTCTGCATTCAGGGACAAATTTTGGGGACAAGAATATGTTTCGGTTAGACAAACTGACGCAGAAAGCGCAGGAGGCTTTGCAACAATCCCAGGCGCTTGCCGAATCGGGCGACAGCCAGGTGATGTTTCCACTTCACCTGCTGATTTCGCTCGCCGACGAAAAGGAAGGTATCGTCAAGCCTCTGCTGGAAAAATGCGGCGTGCGGCCGGACGCCATTGTGGCCGAGGCGCGGCGCCTGCTGGGCAATCTGCCCAAGACTTCCGGCGGCCAGCCCGGCATGTACCTTTCGCAGCCGCTCAACCAGGTGCTCGAGCGCGCCTTCGACGAAGCCGGCCATTTCAAGGACGAATTCGTTTCCACCGAGCACCTGCTGCTCTCGCTCACCGAGCAGCGCAGCGACCCGGCGGGCCAGCTTCTCGAACGCGCCGGCGCCACCCACGACGCCCTGCTGCGCGCGCTGGTATCGGTGCGCGGCACGCAGCGCGTCACCGATCAGAATCCCGAATCCAAGTACCAGGCCCTGGAACGCTACGCGCACGACCTCACCGATTCCGCCCGCAAGGGCAAGCTGGACCCGGTGATCGGCCGCGAGGAAGAAATCCGCCGCGTGATGCAGGTGCTGAGCCGCCGCACCAAGAACAACCCGGTGCTGATCGGCGAGCCCGGCGTGGGCAAGACCGCCATCGTGGAAGGCCTGGCGCAGCGCATCGTGCGCGGCGACGTGCCCGACCAGTTGAAGAACAAGCGGCTGGCCGCCATCGACCTGGGTTCCATGATCGCCGGCACCAAGTTCCGCGGCGAATTCGAAGACCGCCTCAAGGCCGTAGTCAAGGAAATCATCGATTCCAACGGCGAGATCATCTGCTTCATCGACGAGCTGCACACGCTGGTGGGCGCCGGTTCGGCCGAAGGCGCCATCGACGCCGCCAACCTGCTGAAGCCGGCGCTGGCGCGCGGCGAGCTGCGCTGCATCGGCGCCACCACGCTCAACGAATACAAGAAGCACGTCGAAAAGGACGCGGCCCTGGCGCGGCGCTTCCAGACCGTGCTGGTGAGCGAGCCATCCGTGGACGACACGGTGGCCATTGTGCGCGGCCTCAAGGAGAAATTCGAGATCCACCACGGCGTGCGCATCAAGGACTCCGCCATCATCGCGGCCGCCGTGCTTTCGCACCGCTACATCGCCGACCGCTTCCTGCCCGACAAAGCAATCGATCTGATCGACGAAGCCGGCGCCGCGCTGCGCCTTCAGATTGGCTCCATGCCGATTGAAATCGACGACCTGGACCGCCGCATTTCGCACCTGGAAATCGAGCGGCAGGCGCTCGGGAAGGAAGATGACCCCGCTTCGCACGACCGCCTGCGGGTGGTGGAAAACGAGCTCGAAGGGCTGCGCGGCCAAGCTGCCATCCTCAAGGAGCGCTGGAACCGCGAGAAGTCCGCCATCAGCGGCGTGCGCCAGCTCAAGGAGGAAAAGGACTCGCTGCGCCAGCAGGAAGAAAAGGCTTCCGCCGCCGGCGATTGGGAAAAGGCCGCCCAATTGCGCTACGGCCGCCTGTCGCAAATCGAAAAGGACATACAGGCCGCCGAACAGGAGCTGGAATCGGTCAAAGAGACAGCCATGCTCAAGGAAGAGATCGGCGAAGACGATATCGCCCGCATCGTGGCCAAGTGGACCGGGATTCCGGTGGCCAAAATGATGGAGGGCGAGGTGGAAAAGCTGGTGCAGATGCCGGAGCGGCTCAAGGACCGCGTAGTCGGTCAGGACGAAGCGGTGCGCCTGGTCTCCAACGCCATCCTGCGCAATCGCGCCGGCCTGAGCGATCCCAACCGGCCCATCGGCAGTTTCATCTTCCTCGGGCCCACCGGCGTGGGGAAGACGGAACTGGTGCGCGCGCTCGCCGGCTACCTGTTCGACGACGAAAAGGCCATGATCCGCGTCGATATGAGCGAATACCAGGAGCGGCACTCGGTGTCGCGCATGCTGGGCTCGCCGCCCGGATATGTGGGCTTTGAAGAAGGCGGCCAGTTGACCGAGCAGGTGCGGCGGCGGCCGTATTCGGTGATTCTGTTCGACGAGATCGAAAAGGCGCACGCCGACGTCTTCAACACGTTGCTGCAAATCCTGGACGACGGCCGGCTCACCGATGGGCAGGGCCGCACGGTCAGTTTCCGCAACACGGTGATCGTAATGACCTCGAACCTGGGCACCGGCATGGTGGAAAAGAACACCATCGGCTTTTCCGTGCATGGGCGGGATGCCGCCAACGACGAGACCCGCAAGCGGCTGCTGGAAGCTCTGAAGCACCAGTTCCGCCCGGAGTTTCTGAACCGCATCGACGATATCATCGTGTTTAACACCCTGAGCCGCGAGCACCTGAGCCAGATCGTGGATATCCAGTTGAACGCCGTCGCCCGGCTGTTCGAGGCGCGCAAGATGAAGCTCGAAGTCACGCCGGCGGCCAAGGACCGCATCATCGGCGAAGGCTTCGATCCGCAATTTGGCGCCCGGCCGATGCGTCGCGCGATACAGCGGCTGGTGCAGGACCCGCTGGCGCTCGAGCTGCTCAACGGAACATTCGGCGCGGGGGATACGGTGGTGGCGGACGCACCGCCCGGCGCGCCGGGCCTGTCCTTTGCCAAGGCCACTCCGGCGGAGGCGGCAGTGGAGGCCCAGCCGTGATATCTCGTGGTGGGACACGCCTCAGCTTGCTCAGGCAAATCACCGGCGGCAAGACCGCCGGCGTTACCGCCAACCGGAGATTCGATAAATGACCAACAGCGTTAAGACCGTACTGTTGCTAGGCCTGCTAACCGGCGTCCTCATCTATGGAGGCGAGATATTCCTGGGCCGGAACGGGCTGTATATGGGCCTGGCGTTCGCCGTGGTAATGAACTTCTCGAGTTACTTCTTCTCCGATAAGATCGCGCTGGCGACTTACCACGCGCAGCTAGTCAGCCCGGAGCAGAATCCGGATGTCTACCGCCGCGTGGCGCCGATCGTCGAGAACCTGACCCGCCGCATGGGGCTGCCGATGCCGAAGCTGTACCTGATCGCCGAGCAATCACCGAACGCTTTCGCCACCGGCCGCAATCCGTCGCACGCCTCGGTTGCCTTCACCGCAGGCATTCTGCAGTTGATGACGGATCAGGAACTGGAAGGCGTGGTGGCGCACGAGCTCGGCCATGTGCTGCACCGCGACATCCTGATCAGCTCGGTGGCAGCCACGCTGGCGGGAGCCATCATGTTCGCGTCGCGGCTGGGCTTCTTCTTTGGCGGCGGGCGCGATGATCGCGACCGCGAAGGCGGCGGCATCGGCGCTCTGTTGATGCTGATTCTCGCGCCCATTGCCGCGTTGCTGATCCAGATGGCTATCTCGCGCTCGCGCGAATATGATGCCGACGCCGCTTCCGCCAAGTACACCGGCACACCCTATGAGCTGATCTCCGGCTTGCAGAAACTGGAGACTTGGAGCAAGCGGTTGCCGATGGCGGCCACACCTTCCACGGCGCACCTGTTTATCATCAAGCCACGCACCGGCTCGTGGTTTCAAAGCCTGTGGTCGACCCATCCCGCCACCGAGGACCGCATCCGGCGATTGCAGGAAATGCGATGAACGAAGTCCGCGTGAACCGGAAGGCGGCCGGCCGCGTCGCTTCCGGGCACCCGTGGATTTTCTCGAGTGACATCACCGACCGCGACCGTGCCCAGCCTGGGCAGGCTGTGCGCGTTGCCGATGCGCACGGGCGGATGCTCGGCACGGCCCACTACAGCTCCACTTCGCAAATCGCCTTGCGGATGCTCTCGGCCGAAGCCGAGGAGATTGGCCGCGATTTCTACCTGCGACGCTTGCGGGCCGCCGAAGCGCACCGCCGCCGGGTGGTTCATCACAGTAGTGCCTACCGCGTGGTGCATGGCGAAGCCGATCTGTTGCCCGCGCTGGTGGTGGACCGCTATGGCGATTACCTGGTGGTGCAAACGCTCGACCAGGGGATGGATGCGGCCAAGCCGCTGATCGTCTCCTCCCTGGAGGAAATCTTCACGCCACGGGCGATCATCGCGCGCAACGATGTTGCGGTGCGCGCCAAGGAGCAACTGCCGCTGGAAACCGCGGTGCTGTCCGGCACAGCCCCCGAGGCGGTCACGGTGGAAATGAACGGCCTCAAGATGAGTGCCGATCTGATGCACGGCCAGAAAACCGGCATTTATCTCGATCAGCGCGAGAACTACCGGGCCGTGGCTCGCTACGCCACGGGAGGCAAGGCGTTCGATTGTTTCACGTCGACGGGCGGTTTCGCGCTGCAACTGGCCGCGCATTGCGAAAGCGTGGAAGCGGTCGACAGTTCGGCGGCAGCGCTTGAAACGGCGCGCGCCAACGCGCAGGCCAACGGAATCGCCAATATCGAATTCCGCCAGGCCGATATGTTCGATCTACTGGCTGGATACGCTTCGGCGCGGCGCCAGTTCTCGCTGGTGGTGCTGGATCCGCCGGCGTTCGCCAAGTCACGCCGCAGCCTGGACGGCGCGGCCACCGGTTACAAGGAAATCAACCTGCGCGCGCTGCGGCTTTTGGCTCCCGGCGGGATTCTGGCAACCTGCTCGTGCTCGCACCATGTGAGCGAAGCCATGCTGCTGGAACTGGTGGCCGCGGCTTCGCTCGATGCGGGCCGCACGTTGCGCGTGCTGGAACGCCGGACGCAAAGCCAGGATCACCCAATTCTGCTGACAGTGCCGGAGACACACTATCTGAAGTGTTTGATTTTGGAAGTGGTTTGAAAAAACGCGCCCGCAAGCGGGCGTTGGCAGGTTGAAACCTGCCCCACCTTTCACTCGAACAACCCGCCGCGCTCCAGGGTCAACAGGCGGCGTTTGAGCGGCAATCCGCCGCCGTATCCGACCAGTTTCCCGTCGGCGCCGATCACGCGATGGCACGGCACCACGATCGCAATTGGGTTGGCGCCATTAGCCGCGCCGACCGCGCGGACCGCCTTCGGCGCTCCAATGGCATTGGCCATTTCCTGGTAGCTGCGGGTTTCGCCGTACGGAATGCGGGTCAGCTCCAGCCACACGCGCTTCTGAAATTCGGTTCCCACCAGATCCAGTGGAAGCTCGAAGCGCCGCAAGTGGCCCGCGAAATAGGCTCGCAATTGGCGTACCGCCTCGGCCAGCAACGTGTTGCCGGCGTTCGGCGCTGCGCCGATAGCTGCGAATGGCTCGAACTCAATGGCCCGGATTCCCGCGCTGCCGGCCGTCAGCCGCAACCGTAAGTCACCCGCGAACGTCTCTTCCGTAGATTGCCACATTTGTGAAATCAGCCTGGGTTCGCCATGTGATCGCGAGTTCACAAGTGCTTCGCGCTCAATGTATTTCTGCGAAAGCCGGTACGCGCTTGTTATAATTGTACCCACGCGTCCTTATGCCGTTAAAGCCTTTCGAACCTAACTCTAGCGCGGAGAAGAAGATCTTTCTGCTCAAGCCTCGCGGCTTCTGCGCCGGTGTCGTCAGGGCCATCGATGTGGTCAAAATCGCTCTCGACCTTTATGGCCCGCCGGTCTACGTCCGCAAGGAAATTGTCCACAACAAACACGTGGTCGATGAATTGCGCCAGGCGGGAGCCATCTTAGACGA
>CAWJLI010000029.1:0-15703 GCA_963843095.1 Bryobacterales bacterium | reverse complement strand
AACGAAGGCGTCACAGGTACGTATTGCTCATCGCATCGTCCGGTCGGACAGCACATCGAAGTTGGGAATCAGCGACCGTTCCATGGTGAGCGGAACGAACAGGTCCGGCGAATTGCCTTGCGTCAACCCGTGAAATTTCGCTTCGACCACACCAACCACCACGAAAGGATGGCCGTTCAAAGTGACCGTCTGGTTCAGGATCGCGGGGTCGGCCCCGAGGTGACTCGACCAGTAAGCGTGACTGAGCACCGCGACCGGGTTCGAGTCCGGCGCGCCTTCGTCAGACGGCGCCAGCGTGCGCCCGAGGGCAGCGCCGATGCCGAGCGTCTGGAAATAGTTCCCCGAGACCAGTTCGGCGCTGGCAGCCTCGGTGTCTCCCTTCCAGGCGAGCCGCACCGGGGCGCCGCCGCGCGCCAGGATACTGGAGAATGCCGCATCCGAGGCGCGCAGATCGCGATAAAGAGGATAGGAGAAGACCGATTCGTAGTTATCGCTGCTGGCGCCGCCGGGCGCGTTGTAATCGGTGTGCAGCACCACCAGCGATTCCGGGTCGCGCACCGGAAGCGAGCGCAACACCACCTGGTCGAGCAAAGAGAAGACGGCGGTGTTGGCGCCGATACCGAGCGCGAGCGATACCACCGCGGCCGCCGTGAACAGCGGGCTGCGCAGCAGGGAACGGAGCGAGTAGACGAAGTCCTTCCACATAGTCGATATAATGACGCGCGGCGCGGCAAAACGTTTACTGGTGGGGCATGCTTTTAGCTCGCCCGCACCGTAAGGAACTGCACGTGCGCGCCTACTTTCCCGATACCGCGCGGCCGACGCGCCGCATCCATGCGACCTCGTCTTCGCTCATCGGCCCCAGCCGCAGCGCTTCGAGCGCGTGCTCCATCTGCGCCGCGTCCTTCGGACCCGTCATGCACACATCCACTTCCGGCCGTGTCAGCACGAAGCGATAGCAGTCGGCGGCGGTGGGAATCGCGCTCGCCTTTGGGCAGGGAACGGGAACCGGCAATGCCTTGCAGCGCCGCCTTGCCGAGCAATTGCCCCCAGCTTGTCGCGGTGAACGCCACCAGTCCCGGCCTGCCGGCATCGGGCAGATGGGGGAAGATGTCGGCTTCGGCGCCGGGATGCGCCGCGTTATAGCGGAAGTGGATGATGTCGAAGTCGCGGCCGGCCGCGATCGCGGGCACCAGTGTGCGGGTATGCGTAGAGACCGCCAGAAACCGCACCAGCCCGCGCGCCTTGAGCCGCTTCGCCGCGTCGAGAATGCGCGGCGCCACCGGCCGGTTCCACATGCCGAGCAGCAGCACGTCGGTGTAGTCGAAACGCAAGGCCCGCAGCGCGCGCTCCAGGCTCCAGCTCATCAGCGACGCAGCCCGCGTGTAGGACTGAACCACCAGCACGAACTCGTCGCGCCGCGGCCCCAGGCGGCGCAACGCGGCGCCGAAGGAATCGCGTCGCATGCTGCCCCAATAGAGATAATTCACGCCCTGCTCGAAGGCGCGCTCGACGGCTTCGCCCGGCACGCCGTAACTGGCGGACACTCCCAGCCGCGACACTGCGCGCCCCGTCCTGCCCAGCAGGGCGTGAGAAAAACTACCCGTGCTTGTTTCGGTCACTATGGTCATGATACTGCGGTCGCGCAGGCCTCCGGCCTGCGAACGGTCTGCCCTCACTTCGCCGCTTTGCCGCCCTTCTTTCCCAAGCCGCGCTGAAGCGGGTTCGCAGGGGTGTAACCGAGTTCCTTCGAGAGAATCTCGACCAGGCGGGCGAGCACCCTGGTGCGCGCCCAGTATTTGTCGTTGCCTTCCACCAGGCTCCAGAACGCGGTGCGCGTGCTGGTCTTCACCAGCATCTCTTCGACGGCTTCCTCGTAGACGCTCCATTTCTGGCGGTTGCGCCAGTCCTCCTCGGTGAGCTTCCAGGCTTTGTAGCCGATGGCCTTGCGCTCTTCGAAGCGGCGGAGCTGTTCTTCGTTGGAGATGTGGATCCAGAACTTGGCGAGGATGGTGCCGAAATCCCGCACCTGGCGCTCGAACGAATTGATCTCCTTGTAGGCGCGCTTCCAGGCCTCTTCGGGCGCGAAGCCTTCCACGCGCTCCACCAGTACGCGGCCATACCAGGAGCGGTCGAAAATGGCGATCTGTCCGCGCTCCGGCAGCCGGCGCCAGAAACGATAGAGATAATGGCGGGTTTTGTCTTCGCCCTGCGGCGCGGCGATGGGGTAGACCACGTACCCGCGCGGGTCCAGCTTTTCGGTGATCCGCTTGATGGCGCCGCCCTTGCCGGCGGCGTCCCATCCCTCAAACATAATCATGACCGGACGTTTTTGCAGGTATACCTGGTAGCCCAGCTCGCGGAGCTGAATCTGGCGGCGCGTCACCTCGCGGACATAGGCTTCGCGGGTGAGGGTGCGGGTGAGATCGAGCGTTTCGAGCATCAGATTCTCCCCTCCGCCAGCGAATCCATGGCCTCGCGCAGCTCCGCGTCCTTGGCCGCCACAGCCGGGACTTCGACCGCGGGCGGCGGCGCGTCGGCGCCCAGCCGCTTTTCGAGGGCCGCCACGATGGTATCGAAGATGCGCTTGCGCGCGAACCATTTCGAGGTGGCTTCGACGATGGTCCACGGCGCGTATTCGGATTCGGTCAGCTCCAGCATCTCCTCGATCGCGGCCAGGTACTCATCGTATTTCTTCTGCCGCGCCCAGTCGGCGTCGCTCACGCGCCAGGCTTCCAGCGGATTGGCCTTGATGGCGCGGAACCGCTCGCGCTGCTCCTTCTTCGAGATATGAAGGAAGAACTTGAGGATCACGGTTCCATCGTCGGCCAGCATGCGTTCAAACTCGACGATGTCACGGTAGGCCGGGCGCCAGGCCTTCTCCGGGATGGTGCCTTCCACGCGCTCATCGAGCACGCGAAAGTACCAGCTTCGATCGAAGATCACCATCTCGCCGCGATTCGGCACCTTCAGCCAGAAGCGCCACAGCCAGGGACGCTGCTGCTCATAAGTGCGCGGCGCGGTGATGGGATAGAGCTTGAACCCGCGCGGGTCCAGGCGTTGGGTCAAAGCGGCGATGGCGGTGCCCTTGCCGGCGGCGTCCCAGCCTTCGAAGACGATCACCGTCGGCACGCCGTGGTCCCAGCACGCCTTTTCCAGATCGTAGAGACGATGCTGCACCGCAGGAAGCGCCCGCCTGTACTCTTCGTGCGAGAGCTTCCTCTTGAGGTTGACGTTCTCTAGCATCGCTCTCCTGATTCATATTAGTGCATTGGCGGAGGAGTTAGTCGCGGAATATTCGGCTGGGAACGGAGCCGGCGCACGCCGTCCGATCGCCTCTTGTGTGGCGTGCAAGCCCACGCTGGCTAGGAGATAGAATCGGGAAGGCGGTCAATTCCGAGCGTGCCACGATCCAGACTGCGGGACGGTCGAACTGTTTCGCCGTTACCAGCCATGGGACTGTAATCGCGAAACGACTTACTTAGACGCGGCATTTCGGGATGCTAGCGTGCTCGCCCGCGTCGAGCTTTGCCAGCCAGGCGTCGGCTTCCTCGGCCGTGACGTGCAGGCCGGTCGTCTGATAGTCTGCCCATGCGCCAAGCAGGTCCTGCCGGAGCTGCTCGCACTCCTAAACCCGTTTCACATGATTCATTCGATCCCAAGGATAGCACTCCGTCTCACCCGCAGCCTGTGCTTACTTGTGCTGTAATACCACTGTGAAAACCATTCTTTCATTGCTGCTACTGGCCGCGGTTGCGGCGCAGGGCGCGGAGTTGCTCGTCTTTTCGGGATCGAATCCGGGCGGCGGCGCCAAGGGCATTTACGCTTACCAGTTCAATACCACCTCCGGCGAGCTGAAGCCGGCAGGGCTGGCGGTCGAAACCACCAACCCCTCGTTTCTGGTGGTGGGTGCGAGCGGCCAATTCCTGTATGCAGTGAACGAAGTCGGCGGGAAGGGAATGGTCAGCGCGTTTTCGATCGACCGCGCGGCGGCGCGGCTGACGCTGATCAACCAAGTTTCTTCCAAGGGCGGCGGCCCCTGCCATCTGGCTCTCGATGCGACGGGCCGGTGGCTGGCGGTAGCCAACTATGGAACCGGCAGCGTGGCCGTGCTGCCAGTGGGCGCCGATGGCAAGCTGGGTGAGGCCACCGCGTTCGACCAGCACCAGGGCTCCGGCGTCAACCACGCGCGGCAGGAAGGGCCGCACGCGCATGAAGCGGTCTTCTCGCCGGACAACAGATACCTGCTGGTGCCGGACCTCGGCCTCGACCAGGTCCTGGTCTACCATTTCGATGCCGGCAAGGGGACGATCGCGCCGAACGACCCGCCATTCGCAGCGCTGGCGCCAGGGTCCGGCCCGCGGCACCTGGTGTTTCATCCGAACGGGAAAGTGGTATATGTGATCAATGAGCTGGCCTCCACGGTCACCGCGTTTCATTATGACGCGGCGAAGGGCGTGCTCCAGGATTTCCAGACACTGAGCGCGCTGCCAGCCCATTTCAATCAGGCGAGCACCGCTGCGGAAATCGCCGTCAATACCGCGGGCACCGCGCTGTACGCTTCCAATCGTGGGCACGACAGCATCGCACTATTCGCTATCCAGCCCGAGCGGTTCAGGCTGGCGGAGCCGGAGCACACGCCCACGCTGGGAAAAACGCCGCGCCACTTCACGCTGGACCCGGATGGCAGATTCCTGCTGGTTTCGAATCAGGATTCGGACACCATCGAGGTCTTCCGCGTCCATCAGCCGTCCGCGGAGTTGACGCCGCCCCGGCATCGGCCGGTGGAGCAGCCGCGCCCGGTCTGCCTGGTTTTCGTCAAGTAAGAGAGCGTGGAGACGATCGTTTCAAGCAACCACCGCTCCCTGTGGTCGCGGCTCCGATGTGTTCATATACCTATCGGAGCCGCGACCACAGGGAGCGGTCATCTCACAGTAGCCGGAAATTCACTTCTACCTCGGCGCTGCAAGGGACCGGCTTGCCGTTGCGATAAGCGGGGCGGAAACGCCAGCGGCCGACGGCTTCGACGGCGCGTTCCTCCAGGCCGAAGCCCAGTGGCCGGCGGACACGGATGTCGCGCGGGCGTCCGTTCGAATCGATTTCGACGACCAGAATCACGGTGCCCTGGATCTTTCCCTTGCGCGCTTCTTCGGAATAGGCCGGCTCGGTTTTAACCAGTAGCACCGGTGCGGTGAAGACGCCGCGCCCAGCTTCGATGCCAGGTCCGCCCACGCCGCCGTTGTTTCCCGGACCCGCGCCAGGCCCACGGCCTGGACCAACACCGCCGCCAGTGCCGGTGCCGATGCCGCCATTCGTGCCGGGCCCGCCAGATCTGGTCCCGAGGATGCCAGCCGGATCACCCCACTGCGCGATAACCACTGGCATAACCGTGTCGGAGGGTGCCAGGATGGTTGGCTCGATGGACAGCTTGGCATCCGGGTTGCGGATTTCGATCACCGGCGGCGTGAATACGCGCGGGGCCGGGCGCGGCAAGTGGCCAAGCTGCGGAGGAGCGGATTGGTTCTGGCCGCCGCCTCCGCCGCGATCCGGCGCGGGCGGCAAAAAGACGAGATCGCGCGCCGCCAGCAGCATCGGGCGCATGAGAACGATAGGCGGATTGGTGCCCGCAGTCGAGAGCAGAATGAGCGCGATGGCGGCCAAGTGAAGCAGTACCGAGTAGAAAGTGGAACGTGTGGGTGAACCAGTCACTGTGCACCTGCCATGCCGGCTGGTGCAGATGCGGGGCCATCTCGCAGGTGCTTTGTTACGAGCGCGACCGCAGGCGGAGCGCGTGGAGCGGCGAGAGACACTGTGCAAACCAGGGAACGGTCGTGGCGCACGCAATCCTGCGTGCCGCGTCGGCATTCTTGCCGACGCCCGGCGCCTCGGGCGAAGACACGTCGAGAAGAGTCTCGACGCGGCACGCACAAGTGTGCGCCACGTCAGCAGTCACTCACCACGGCCGCTGACAAAGCGATTCCCACGCAGAATGAAACGCAAGGGCCGCTCGGCGCAGACGCGGATTCCGACGCGCGGCGTCACCTGAATCTCCAGCGCTCCAGGTGTGGCAGGCTCGCGCACCACCAGGCTGCCGCGGGTGACGTCGATGCCGTAATGGGCGCGGGTGATGGCCATCGCCATGGTGAGCCGACCGGGACCGCGCGCAAGGTCCTCCAGTTTACCGGCGGCGGGCCGCCGCTGCCGCATGAGCTCGATGCCCGCCACCGGTTCCAGGGCGCGAATCAACACGCAGCCAGGTGCGCCATCCGGCTCGGTCACCAGGTTGAGGCATTCGTACATGCCATAGATCAGGTAGACGTAGGCGTGACCTGGTGGACCGAAAATGACGCGGGTACGGTCGGTGATGCCGCGCGCGGAATGGGACGCCAGGTCGTCGCGGCCAGGATACGCTTCGGTCTCGACGATGATCCCGGCGGCCGGTCCATGGGTGAGCACCTTGCCGAGCAGGGCTCGTGCCACCTCCGCCGTCGGCCGCTCGTAGAAAGGTCTCTTAAGGACGCACCCGAAATGCTGCATCGCCGAACCATCTTCGCCTATCCACCGTTACAATGGAAAGCGCCCATGCGATTGTTCACCGCCCTGGACCTGGCGCCCGGCGTGGCCGCCAACCTGGAACGGCTGCTGGTGCAGCTTCGACCCACCGCGCGCATCCAATGGAGCCCGCCCGCCAACCTGCACATCACCACCAAGTTCATCGGGGAATGGCCGGACCGGCGGTTGCCGGAGCTGAAGACTGCACTTGCCGCTCTCCCGGCGCGAGCGGCCATCCGGGTGCGCATCCACCACCTGGGCTTTTTCCCCAATCCGCACGCGCCGCGGGTTTTCTGGTGCGGCATCGAGGCGCCCGGCATGGCCGAGCTTGCCGGCGAGACGGACCGCGCCACCGCGGCGCTGGGCGTCGCAGCGGAGACCCGCCCCTTCTCGCCGCACCTCACCCTGGCGCGCATTAAGGAACGCCTCAGTCTGCAACCGCTGCGGGAGGCCATAGCCGGGCTGCCCGAGCTCGAATTCGGCAACTTCGTGGCCGCGGGTTTTTACCTCTACCAGAGCCAATTGCGGCCCGGTGGCAGCGTGTACACTAAGCTTGCGGAGTTCCCTTTCCAGTCATGATGCCGCTCGCCGCTTGCCTGCTTGCCTACTTCCTGGGCGCAATTCCGTTCGGATACCTTTTGGTGAAGTGGAAAACCGGGAGCGACGTGCGCGGTGCGGGTAGCGGCAACATCGGTGCCACTAACGTGGTGCGCACCACCGGCTGGGGGGTTGGCGTTGCTACGCTGCTGCTCGATATCGCCAAGGGGTATGTGGCAGTGTGGGCGGCGGGTTGGTTGACTGGCGGCGATCCGCGCTGGATGTCAGTGGCCGCACTTTTGGTGATGCTGGGCCACGCTTACCCGGCGTTCCTCGCATTACGCGGTGGCAAGGCGGTTGCCAGTTTCGTCGGCGCATTTTTGTGTCTGACGCCGCTGGCTTTGGCGGCGGTGCTGGTGGTGTTCGTCGGGGTGGTGGCGTGGACGCGTCACATCTCAATGGGATCGATCGTGGCAGCCGCCGTTTTCCCGCTGGCGGTCTGGCTGGTGGAGGCACCGACGTTCCCTGTGGAGGCAGCCGCGCTGATCGGGGCTGCGCTCATAATCTACAAACATAGTAGTAATATTCAGCGACTGCGCGCTGGAACCGAGAGCAAATTCACCTTTGGAGCCAAGAAACCGTGAAGCGGCTGGCCATAATCGGGGGTGGGGCCTGGGGCACTGCGCTGGCCATCGTACTGGCCCCACGTTTCGAGCGTGTGCATCTTTGGGTGTACGAAGTCGACGTCGCTCAGCGGCTACAGGCCCACAGAGAGAACGATACGTATCTTCCTGGTTTTCAAGTCCCTGAAAAAGTCTTAGTTACGAGTGACTTGGCCGTTGCCTTGGAGGGTACCGAGGTGGTGATCAGCGTGATGCCTTCACACCACGTTCGGAGGGTTTATGCACAGATGCTGCCTTCGCTCACCGAGTCCATGATCTTCGTCAGCGCCACCAAGGGGCTCGAGGTAGGCACGATTCTACTAATGTCGGAAGTGATTCGATCGGCAGGCGGCCATTTCTCAATGCAAGTGGTGACGCTTTCCGGACCGACCTTCGCAAAAGAGGTTGCTCGAGGCGAACCAACGGCATTGGTAGTAGCTTCAACAGATGACGACCTGAACCGACGCATTCAGGCGGCGTTCTCTGGGCCCACTTTCCGGCTCTACACTTCTCCAGATCCGATTGGTGTAGAAATTGGCGGTTCGATCAAGAATGTGATTGCCATTGGCGCCGGCGTGATTCATGGAATGGGGTTCGGCCATAACGTGACGGCTGCGCTGATCACGCGCGGGCTGGCGGAGATTACGCGGCTGGCGGTGGCCATGGGCGGGCGGGCGCAGACCCTGTCGGGACTCGCCGGTCTGGGCGATCTGGTCCTCACCTGCACTGGCGAACTCAGCCGTAATCGCATGGTGGGTATTGAGTTGGCGCGCGGTCGGAAACTCGGCGAGATCGTCGGCTCGATGAAAATGGTGGCGGAAGGGATCAAGACCACCGACGCCGCGGTCGAACTGGCGCGGCGCTTCGGGGTAGAGATGCCGATCACCGAGCAGATGTACCAGATGCTCTACCACGGGGTAGCTCCGCAGGAAGCCATCCAGCGGCTGATGGAACGCTCGCTCAAGGGAGAGTAGCCGGTTTTTCCGGATTGGCCGCAACCTCCGATGACGGAACGTGTTAATACGAACATGGGAGGAGCCACGGCGGCTCTGGACTATGATGCGGAGCTGATGCTCCGCGTGAAGGACGGTGACGGGGCGAGCTTCGCCGAATTGCTGGAGAAGCACCGTTCGCCGGTAGTCCACTTCTTGTACAGGATGGTGCAGCAGCAAGCCGTGGCTGAAGAGCTGGCGCAGGAGGTGTTCCTGCGGGTGTACCGTTCACGGGGCACTTATGAGCCCACGGCGAAGTTCACTACGTGGCTTTTCCGGATTGCCACACATTTGGCCTTGAACGCGCTTCGCGATGGCAGGAATGAGCGAAGCCAGGAGCGCCTGGACGAGCGCACCGGCGATATGCCGACGCTGCAGGTGGCAGACCGGCGGCCGTCGGTGGAGCAGGTGATGGTCCGCCAGGCGACGTTGGACGAAGTCCGGCGAGCCGTCGCGGAGCTGCCGGGCAAGCAACGGGCAGCGGTCCTGATGCATAAGTATAGGGAGATGGAATATACGCAGATCGCCAAGGTGTTGAACTGTTCCGAATCTGCGGTAAAGTCGTTACTATTCCGGGCATACGAAACACTGCGTGCCCGCTTGGCCCATATGGCTTAGGTGGGCCGGGAATGCCCGGCCCTTACGGGAAGGACGTTATGAAGTGTCCACTGGAAACTAGGGAAAACCGGGAAATCCTGGTGGCGTACAGTTCCCGCGCGCTGAACGGGGGCGATACGGAGCGGCTGGAAGCTCATCTACAGTCCTGCTCGGCGTGCCGGGAGTTTGTACGGGAACAGCGGGCGGTGTGGGAAGCGCTGGACGGTTGGGAAGCGGCACCGGTATCGACGGATTTCGACCGCCGCTTGTTCGCGCGCATTGAGGGGGAAACCTCCTGGTGGCAACGGATGACGGGCCCGCTGGGCTTTCAGCTGGTCTACCGTGCGTTGCTGCCGGTGACGGCAGTGGCTTGCCTGGTGGTGGTGGGAGTGCTGCTAGAACGGCCTTCACCGCCGATAGTGCGGCCGCAGCCGACGGCGCAGGTGGTGGAAGGGTTGCAGCCGAAGCAGGTGGTAGACGCACTGGATGAGATGGAAGTTCTGGATCAGTTTAATCACCTGATGAAGCCTGACAGTTCTACGCCCAGGATGTAAAATGCCGAGGCTATGTTCCATCGCGGGTCTGGCTTGCCTGCTGGCGGCGGGCTTGTGGGCGGATGAGGACGCCACCAAACCGCCCAAGCCGGCCCCGGTGCCGCATCCCCATGCGGCGGCGCCGCCAACCGCCCATCCGAACGGCGGTCGCGGACCCGCGACAGGTCACAAGCTGAACAACCCGCTGAACGCGGGGCAGCGATTCCTGCAAATGACGCCGGATGAGCAGGAGCGCCTGATGGAGCGCGCCAACCCGCAGCAACAGGAGCGGATGCGGGCGGCGCTGGAGCACTACAACAATCTGCCTCCGGCGGCGCGCGAGCGTCTTTTCCGGCAATATCAGTTGCTCAAGAACCTGCCGGTGGAACAGCAGTCGCTGATCAGCCGCCAGTTTCAAGCGTTTAACCAACTGCCAGACGACCGTCGCTGGCCGGTCGGACAGGAGCTCATCCGGCTGCACCGGATGCCGCCGGAAGAGCGTGCCACGCGGTTGCAGGGTCAAGACTTCGGCGCCCGGTACTCCCCGGCCGAGCAGCAGATCCTGAGGGATCTTTCGCTGAATCTGCCACCCGAGTACCCATTGCCCGGCAAATGAACGAAGCCGGGGCCAACTTTGGACAACGGCCGCCTATTGTCCAAATACGGCGCAACCATTACTAACCAAGTCGTTGGTTGATTTTCTGTCGAGAATTCTGTTACCTTGCGTTGACCTTATGAATTGTTGTGATGGGACTCACAACGGGAGGGTGCGATGAAGCAACCAGTGGCGGCCTGTAACGGGAATTACCGGGAGATGCTGCTGGCCAAGCGGCACGATGTGCTGGCTGGGCTCGGCATCAAGTTCGACACTCTGGCGCGGATGGGCCGCGTCGCGGAGGAAGATCAGGCACAGATCACCCACGATGAATTCGTGTCGTTGCGGCTGAACCGGCTCGACTACCTGCAATTGCGGATGATCGAAGCGGCCCTCGACCGTCTGAAGTCCGGCGATTATGGCATTTGCCTGGCCTGCGAGGAGCCGATTCCGGCCAAGCGTCTGAAGGCCCTGCCCTGGGCGCGCTACTGCGTCGATTGCCAGGAATCGATTGGCGCCGACACGGAGGAGCACGACGGGGA
Source organism: Bryobacterales bacterium (assembly GCA_963843095.1). Lineage (GTDB taxonomy): Bacteria > Acidobacteriota > Terriglobia > Bryobacterales > Bryobacteraceae > Bog-375. The sequence goes on along the minus strand of CAWJLI010000029.1, from coordinate 4,693 downwards.
GCGTACGCCGCGGCTGGCAGTCGGCCTGGCGGATTGACGCTGTAGCGTACGTCTTGCGAAAACCGCCGGTGCCCTGTGTCTTGCGCGCGCTTGACCACGGCCGCCGCCAGACCGCTCTGACCGGGCTATCCTCAACCTGCGAGATCCCTGGAAAAACACTGGCGGCAAGGTCTTGCCGCCTGCGCTACCTCGAGAGTAGAACCGTGCTTTCGGGCCGCCTATTTCTTCGTCGTCGGCTTGGGATTGTCCACCGTTTCGCCGTACTTGATGGTGGACCTGCCTTCGAAGCGCTTGTAGTCCTGGTATTTCACCACCAGGCGGATGCGCTGGCTCATGTCTTTGAAGTGCAGCGTGTCATCCGCGTGGGTGTACGTGGGAAACCAGTACTTGCCGTCGATCTGCTCGCGGTAGGTCTCGAACCTCGGGAACTGCTGACCCTTAGCGATACCTACGCCTTTGCCGTAAGTCTTGACGATCTGCAGATCCCGATCGTCCACCCACACCTGGCCCTCGAAGTACCGCTTGCCTGGCTGCAACTTCTTGGGCTTCACCGAGAAGAGGTAACAGTCGATCTCGTCGATCTTCTCCTTGCCTAGATAGTTGATGTTGTAATCCGGCACCTCCGAGGTGGTGAGGACGAACGGCTGCACGTTGTGCAGGTCGTCCACGTCTTCTTTCGTCAGCACGATTTCCTTCAGGGTCAGCACTGGCGCGTACACCACTTTCTCGATCCGCTTACCCTCGGGCGTGAAGATGATGTCGTCCGTTTCCTCCCACTTCCCGCCGGTGGGGTTCCCGCCGGGATCCAGCTCTTCGAGCTTCAAGCTCTGACGGTAAGTATAGTTGCCGCGCGCCTCGGCGAATTCGGCTTCCTTGGCGGCGAACTTGCGGATGATCTCGTCGGCGTTGACCGTGTCGTCGGCGGCGGCCCAGATGGGCGCGCTCAGCGCGGCCAGTGCGGATGTCAGAATGAGTGCTCGCATTTTCCCTCAATATACTGCAAGACGGAATTATCTGCGCAACAGTTTCTTGGCGATGGTCAGCAACTGGATGTTGCTGGTGCCCTCGTAGATACGGCCGATCTTGGCATCGCGGAAGAGCTTCTCCACCGGGTAATCCCGGGTAACTCCAACGCCGCCGTGGACTTCGATGGCCTTGGACGCTGCCCGCTCGGCCACCTCGGAGCTGTAGTATTTGGCCATGGCGGCTTCCGCCAAGAAGGGAATGCCGGCGTCGCGCAGGCGTGCGGCGTTGTATACCAGCAGCCGCGCGGCTTCGATTTCGGTGGCCATTTTAGCCAAGTCGAATTGCACTCCCTGGAATTCGGCAATCGGCTTGCCGAATTGCTTGCGCTGTTTGGCGTACGCCAAAGCGTGTTCGAGCGCGGCGCGTGCCAGGCCAATCATCTGAGCACCGATGGCGATGCGGCCTTCGTTCAACGATTCGATGGCAATCCTGTATCCCTGGCCGGCTTCACCCACCACGTTCTCGCGCGGCACGCGGCAGTTATCGAGGATCAGTTCACAGGTGGACGAGGCGCGCAGGCCGAGCTTGTCCTCCTTCTTGCCCACCTGGAAGCCGGGGAAATCGCGTTCCACCAGGAACGCGGTGATGCCCTTGTAGCCGGCCGGCGGGTTCGCGTTGGCGAACAGCAGGAACAGGCCGGCCTCGGCGGCGTTGGTGATCCACAGTTTGCGGCCGTTGAGCAGAAAATGGCCGCCCTGGTCCTCCGCGCGCGTGGCCAGCGCGAACGCGTCCGAACCGGCGCCGGCTTCCGACAGCGCATAGGACGCCACGGTGTTTTCCGCCAGCCGCGGAAGATAGCGGGCCTTTTGCGCGGCATCGGCCCAGCGCAGCATGGCGTTGTTGCAGATGGTGTTCTGCACATCCATGATCACACCGGCCGAAGGGTCCACTGCGGAAAGCTCTTCGATAGCCAGGATGGCCTGGAAAAACGTGCCGCCCTGCCCGCCATATTCCTCCGGAATCTCTATGCCCATCAGGCCCATGGCAAAAAGCTGCCGCAGAATGTCCTTGCGGAAGACACCCGCCTCGTCCATTTCGCGCACGTACGGGCGGATCTCCTCGCGGGCGAACTTGCGCACAGTGGACTGGAAGAGCTTCTCCTCCTCGCTCAACGCGCTCAGCGGCCGCGGGGCTGCTTCGGGCTTTTCGGCCGGCATCTCCCGAGCTTACTCCACCGCGGCCAGCGCGCACCACTGGCGGCCCTGCGATCCGGCCACCCCACGGTGCGTGACAAAGCCCTTGTAGGTGTTGACGCCCTCGCGCAGTGCGGCGTGCCTTTCGCAGGCGGCTTCCAGACCATGGTTGGCCAATTCCAACAGGTACGGGAAAGTGGCGTTGGTGAGAGCGAAGGTGGAGGTGTGCGGCACCGCCGCCGGCATGTTGGAAACGCAATAGTGCACCACGCCATCCACCAAGTAGGTCGGGTCGGTGTGCGTGGTCGCGTGCGCCGTCTCCAGGCACCCGCCCTGATCGATGGCCACATCCACCACCACCGCCCCGCGCCTCATGCCGGCGATCATTTCGCGCTTCACCAGCTTGGGCGCCGATGCGCCAGGAATCAGCACCGCGCCCACCACCAGGTCCGCGGTCTTCAGGTTCTCGCGGATGGTCAAGGCATTCGAAGCCAGCGTCACCACCTGCCCGTTGAAGATGTCGTCGAGATCGCGCAGCCGGTTCAGATTGCGGTCGATGATGGTGACGTGCGCGCCCAGCCCCAACGCCATCTTGGCGGCGTTGGTTCCCACCACGCCGCCGCCCAGAATCACCGCGTTGGCCGGCGCCACGCCCGGCACGCCGCCCAGCAGAATGCCGCGGCCGCCGTTGGGCTTTTCCAGGTATTGCGCGCCCACTTGTACGCTCATCCGGCCGGCCACTTCGCTCATCGGCGTCAATAGCGGCAGCGACCCATCGGCTTCACGAATGGTTTCATAGGCCACGCCGCTGACTTTCGATTCGAGTAGCCGGTTGGTCAGCTCCGGCAGCGGCGCCAGGTGCAGATACGTGAACAGCACCAGCCCGGGCCGGAAGCAAGCATATTCGGCCGGCTGCGGCTCCTTCACCTTGGCAACCAGGTCGGCCTTGCTCCAAACCTCTGCGGCGCTTTCCGCGATGCGCGCGCCGGCGTGCGCGTATTCCTCGTCGGAGATGGAGCTGCCTTCGCCAGCCCGCGCCTCCACCAGCACCTCATGCCCCGCCTCGCGGAGAGCGAGGACGCCGCTCGGGACTAATCCCACCCGCGTCTCGTGGTCCTTAATCTCCTTGGCAACGCCGATGACCATAGAATGGCCTCCGATTCAGATTAGCACCACGACTTGGTGGGTTGTGCTTTGCCTTGCCCTTGGCCAGCAACTGTCCTGGTGCGCCCCGCTTGTGGGGCAGCTTGCTAAGCTGCGGCCCGATTGCCAATCGGACCGCGCGGTTGTTGCCAACCACCGCGCAGGATGTCATCCTGCCCCACACCCCTTCAGAACACCAGCTTAAACGCCACCTGCATCCGCCGCGCGTTGGTGCCGTCCATCGGGCCCCAGCTCGCGTTGCCCCGTTCCCACGCCGGGCACCGGCTTCAGCACGCCCGATTGAGCGATATAGGCAATGTCGTTCACGCTGGTATTGAACTGCGAGTTGAGCGCGTTGAAAGCCTCGAACATCAGTTCGCCCCGGAACCGGTCCGTGAAAGGCAGGCTGCGGCTGAGGCGAGCGTTCACGGGGTGGCTGCCGCCCGTCGACAGGCTGTTGATCTGGTCCAGCGGCATGCGATTCCATCCGCCGGTGCCCGTCATCGAGTTGGTGTACACCATCGTCAGGCCGATAAACTGCTGGCCTAGAACCTTCACCAGCGCGGTCTCCGGCAGCCCCGTCGCAATTGTTGCGATCGCAGAGAATTGCCAGCCGTTCAGCACGAAGCGCGCCAGCGGAGACGTGCTTCGCGTGAGCGTCGGCTGCCAAACCAATTCCACCACGCCGCGCTGCGTCTGGTTGAGATTCGATTTTCCCTTGTCCGAGATAGAGTCGCCGTTATAGGTGGTCAGCGGTACGGCGTTGAACAACAGCGGTCCGCTTTGGGTATCCAGCAACTGCGACCACGTGTAAGAACCGTCCAGCGACAGACCGTGCCACATCCGCTTGCGGAATTGCGCGACCCCGGCGGTGTACCAGGAGGCCCCGTCGTTCAAAATGTTATGCACCTGGCCGAAGAACGAGCTGGTCTTGCTGTTCCACATCGGCATGATCACCGTGTTGACGGCGGCGCCGGCGGCATCGTCGATGGTGTACGTCTTGTTGACGGTCGACGGATTCAGATTCAGATCCGTAGCCGTCCACAGGTGCAGGCCGCGGCCGTAGACATAGCTGAGGGTGACGGTGGTGTCCTTGCCCAGACTGCGCTCGATGGCGAATGTACCGATCTGCTGATTCTCATTGCGAAACTTGGTATTGGCGAAGGCGATGTTGCTGGTCGCGTTGGGGATGGTGGTGGCGCTCGAGATCACCTTGGAAAACACCGGCGCGCCGCTCTGATACGGGTTCACGCTGATGCTGGTCTGGTACAAGCCATTGCCCAGAAACAGCGCGTCGATCAGTTGCATCGGAAACGGCGTATAGTACATGCCGAAGCCGGCGCGAATCAGCAATACGGTATTCGAAGTTGAGCGTACACGCACATAACATA
>CAWJLI010000028.1:0-14796 GCA_963843095.1 Bryobacterales bacterium | reverse complement strand
ACTGGCGCAGACCTTCACCAAGAGGCGGGGGAAGCGATGAAAAACCACGGAGCGGTTCCGATGAGGGATAACAGGGATTTCGCCGTCTCAACCGCCTTGCGGTCGCGGCCCGGCAATCTCAAACTTCAGCGTCATCCGGCTGCCGGTCGCCCACAGTTACCGGGTCAACCGGCTGGCTGTCGAAGAAGCGTGCGTACTGCTGATCGCTGGTCAGGATATGCGATCTCCACCACTCGACCAAAAAGGCGGTGATCGCGATACCGAAGTCCCGTTTGGCCGCGCGAGCCTGCAAAGCAGCGACCTTCTTCCGGTAGGCGTCATGCTCGGCCTTGTGCTCCGTGTAGCCCGGGTAGCCGCGTACGCGGAGCAGCAGCTCTTCCTGTTGCAGATGCTGTTCCGCATACCGATTTACTTCGGCGAGCACGGTGAGCGGATCCACCACTCCACCGGAATCGGTGAACTTCACCAGCCCGCCGAGAAGTTCGATCATGCGGCGGTGCTGGGCATCCATCTCCGGAATGCCAACGCTATACTCCTCGCACCATTTGATCTGCTGCATCCCTAGACATCTCCTGCTCATGTTACCGGCCGCAACCGCCGATTGCATCCGGTTGCAGGGGTGTTAGCCCGATGTGGGCCGTACCATGGCTGGCAGTACCCGTCGCGCAGTTCGCAACCGAGCGCGGACTGCGGCTTAGGGCTACAGGAACGCCATGGTCTTGACGCCGGAAATGTCGAAACGTTTGCGGCATCGCAGGTTCTTGCAGGCTACTTTGTCGTCCATCAGGACCATGTAGCTCTGCGCTTTGGCGAACTTGGCGCGATCGCGCTCATCGCCGCCAGGCGGCAGGCGGTCCTTCTTTTTGCGCACCACCCAGTGCAGATCGTACGACTCCGCGCTGCGGCAGTACGGGCAGTTCAAGGTCGCCGGCTTGGTGGCCTGACTTTCGGTGTAATAAGCTCGTTCGTCCATCAGCGCTCCCCGGGTGTGAACCGATCCGCCGCCGGCGCCCTCATGGCTGTGGCCCGCGAAGATACGTGTGCCCGTGCAGGCGGTATTTCAGGTCGCGGAAGAAATCATAAATGTGGTTGCGGCGCGAGCACTCGCTAGCCGGCGGAAAGCCGAGCGTGCGCGCGCCGTTTTCCACCCACAGCCGCTTATCGCCGGCCTTGCCGGCGTCGATGTCGACGATGGTTCCCGAGCCGCAGGATTCGCCGTTGAGGACCCGGAACTCGCCCGGCGGCACGGCTTCCGGTCCCCAGTCCTTGAGGAACTCCGGGAAAGAATACGCGCTGCACGGCTGCGCCGCGGTGCATCCCCACAAAACGTAGGCCTGCTGGTATTGGCCCGACTGAAGCGCATCCAGGAAAGCGTGCGTCTGGCGCTCGGCGGAATTGGGGATAAAAAGGAAGTCGACCAGCCAGCCAACGAGTGCCACTGCGACGACTGCCAGGAAGATAAAGAACGCCGTCTTGATCCGCTTGCCGCGGCGCTCGTCGCCCGCGCCGTACTGGTCGAGATAGCCGCCCATTTTACTCCTTGGAGCCTCGAGTTACTTGCCTACCGGCGCCGCCGCCACCGGGTGAGCTTTGTCGTACGCCGCGGTAGCGTCGGCGGTAATGTCCATGGTGGGCTTGAAGTAGGCGGTGGCCTGCTCCTCGATCACCAGGTCGAAGCCCTTATCTTCGGCGAGTTTCTTGATGACTTCGCCCATGCGCTGGTTGGCTTTGGTCAGGATGCTCTGGCGGTCGGACTGCACGTCGGCCTGCAAGTCGTCCTGCATGCGCTGCGCTTCCTTCTGCAGCCGGGTGCCCTGCGCCCGCAATTCCGATTCGGCCTGCGGCGTCAGTTGGCCGGAACCCTGGTCCAGCCGCTGCGTGATTTGAGCGATCTGCTCCTGCTTCTGCCGCAGCGCGTCCGCGCGCGGTTTGTACCGGGCCTCCATCTCGGCGCTGGCCTTAATGATCTCGGCCGTATTGAAGACAGCCGTTTGCACGCTGATGGTCGCAATCTTGGGCTGTGCAAAAGAGAGCGGAGCAAGGACTAAAAAGGCCGCGCAGGCCGCAACCGGCCCCAGGCCCATCCGAAGTGACATGAAAAAACTCCTGGAATGGTGTTTAGAAGTATTAGCGTAGCACAACGTGATCCAGAAACCCCGCTGCTACTGGCGCGGGGGTGGTCCCCTCTGAGCGCTAACTTAAGCTTATCGACCGGGAAGATTTCGCCTCGGCTCATTTTCTAAGCCCGGAGGGCGAAAGAAAATAGCGGCGCAAGCCGTGGGTCCGGCATCGCGAGCACAGCCCCGGAACGGGGCGTAAGAATCCCGCCGGCGAGAAAGCCTTCCGCCCCGTTCCGGGGCTGTTCCTGTGTCATGCCATTCCCAAGGCTCACGCCTTGGGCTACTGTCTTTCGCCCTCCGGGCTTGCCGAGTCAGCGCTAAGTTAGCGCCTATGGTGTGGACCCACCTGCGTGGCGCAGGACGAAATCAGGCGCAGCAGGTCGGCCAAGTCGGAATTGTCCACGAAGTACCTCGGCAGGCTTCCTATGTCGACGCCGGTCTTGAACTTCACTCGACGCGCGCCGCAGGCGCTCCCGGAGCGGTTCGTGAAATCGGTGTCTATCTCGGGGTCCTTGGGATCCCGCGAGATGTCCCGATCATCGGTGGTGCTGCGCTTGAGCGACTCCCACGGCTCGGACCACCGCCCCGGAATCTTAAGGCGGTATCCCAGCCCGACCTCTGGCCCTGCGCTTCGCGGCCACAACTCCGCTCTCATTTGCGCCCACGTTCTGCCTTTGAGCAGCTTCTCCAGGTCGCCTTTCGCGTTTGACCCAAGGCTTTCCTGGAAGCCTGCCTGGTCGTTCTTCACCCAGGTCAAGATCGCATCGTCGAGCGCATCGCGCGGTTCCTTGACAAAGCATGCGGGCCCTGATCCCAAGGCCTCATATGACTGTCGGTATCCGTCCACGTAGGAGGTGAGACCAAACGAAATGGCGACTGACTGGTCCAGTACAAATCGAGTAGCCTGCAGCTCCGGATTACGGGTCATTCGCCTAAGCCGCGGGTATGCAGCAGGCCCCGCTATCGCGGCGTAGGCGTACAGCAGCCACGTTCCGCCGTACGCGATCTGCGGTCCTGGGCCAAGGCCCTCCATGGAATCCAGCGCTTGTTCGAGATCGGGCACAGCCGAACTGCCCAGCTTCACCAAGGAACTGGCGAGTGCGCGATCCTCCTCCACTCTTCCCATGAGCGTTCCACAAGTGAGAACTCCGGACAGCATGCCTGGCGGTTTTGGACGGTCCGATTGGTAGGTCAAATCGCGGATCAGGTCGGCCGCCGACTTTTCCCGGGCAGCGCTCGCTGTGGCGCTCACTGCCAGAACGAAACCAAGCGTCAACAGGCGGGGAAACCCGATCGCGTGGAACATAGCTGACATTGCACAGGATACCGCCGGTCAATTCATGGCGCACGGCGAGTATCGTCGTGCGTAGGCCTCCTAACGCGCCCGCTTGCCGGGATCGAGGGCGAGCGCTTTTTCGATCACGCTGTCGCGATCACCCGACTCCCACTGCGCGTGGATCTCGCCATCGGGCATGCCGGCCACGCGGCCCAGCAGCAGAAAAGCAGGCAAGGCGTAGCGCAAGGTCGTCCAGCGGGCCATTTCCCTGAGCGAATCGAGAGCTCGCTCGCGAATCAGGTCCGTCGCGCCCGGGTTGGGCGAATCGGTGAGCACCACCAGCGCTCGCGTGGCCTGCAAGCGGTCCTCCAGGACGATCGAATGCAGCATGTCCACCAGCCAGGTGGGCGCGACGCGGATATTCCGGTCGGGCTGCTTGCCGGCGTAGACGGCAATCGCCGCCAGGGCGCGCATGGCATTGGCGCGGACGGCGCCGTCCGGGTCGCCGATCGCGTATTGCAGTTCGCCGGCGGCCTGCTGCTTGTCGGCGCCATAGCCGATCACGGCGGCCGCCACGGCGCGCTGGCCCGCGTCGGCTGAGTTGCGCAACACGTCGCGCAGCCAGTCGAAGTGGTCCGCCGCGAAGGTGAGAAAGCGGGGCTGGAACGAGCGCGCCTCCGGGTCATCCATCATCGAATATCCGGCCGTGAAATCTTCGGTGGTGTTGCCGCGCGCCGCCGCGCGTGCCACGGCAGCCAGGAAATCCGCGTAAGTGTTCAGGATTTCCTGCGGCAGCGCGGCATTGCCGGCGGGCGGAGAGTGGAAGGCGGGGTGCGGCGCGCCTTTTTCCTCAATGCCGATGAACAGGTCCACCGACGTGCCTTCGCAGCACAGCAGCCTCGATGCGCACCAGTACCACACCGGGAATCTTGTCGATCTGGTCCTCGATGTCGCCCTTCGATGCCGTCAGCGTCCCGCCTTTTCGGAGGCCGGTTACCGACTGGATCTTCTCCGCGGTAACCTTGCGCAGTCCGTAATAGTCGATGTCGTTGATCCGGGGCGCCTGTGCCGCGGCGGCACACGCCAGCGACAACAACGCAATCAGTTTTCTCACGAGAGATGTGACGCGCGGCAATTCCGGCCACCAGGAGCAATTCGGGTTCCGTTCAGAGGAGGAGTAGAGAACTGGTTGGCAAAGATACGACTTTTGCTGCGCAAAAAGAAAAACCGCACCGGACATCGCCTTAAAGACCAGCGAGGCGTAATCCGATGCGGCTCGCCCAAGTTGGGCTGGGATCCGGCGTCGGGCTGCCTGGTTTCGACCGCAACACGGCCCACTTCCGGCCAGGTCCGCGTCCTATTCTTCCTTGCCAGAAATGCCAGACAACTACCGCAACCACTGATCCCGGGGAGAGACTATGAGACCGTTCGATAAAAAAACCCCTCTGCGGCAACCAACAAGGGAAGAATAGTGAGCAAAGCCTACTACAAACACCGGCTCCCGCAAGCACGCTGTCCCGTCGACTCACTCTTCTTCCGCCTGCCTGTTGCTGCAGAGGGCAGGTTAAAAAAGTTACTTCGCCAATTCACACTATGTGTAGCAATCGGATGCCCGCGTGTCAAATGCCGCAACCCCTTTTGAACAGAATATTTTTTCCGGTCCGGAGGGCGGGCGGGTGAGGCATCGTGGGCGGGCGCTGTGTCGCTATGACACAATCTGTGTGATGCGGCCCGTTGCGCTCGGCATTCCGATTCTCGCGCTGGCGGCGGCAGCCGGTTGGGCGCAGGGCTCGGCCGCCGCCGACCCGGTGATGGTATCGGGCGACCATCCGCGCCTCTTCCTGCGCGCCGGCCGGCTGCGCCTGCTGCGCCGCGAACGCGAACGCCACTCGATGCGCTGGCAGCAGTTCGATGCGCTGATTTCCGGCCACGCTCCCATGCCCGAACCGGGCTTCGCACAGGCCCTTTACTACCAGGTCGCGGGTGATCGCGCGGCCGGCCGCCGCGCCGTCGAGTGGGCGCTCTCCGCCTCCGACCTGCGACAGATGGCCGTGGTCTACGACTGGTGCCAGGACGTACTGATGCCCGTCGAACGCGACCAACTGGCGTCCCGCATCGCGCGGCGCGTGGGCGAAACCGCGGCTCTCGATTCGATCCCCGGCGTGCGCTCGCGCGTGCTTGCCGCAGTGACGCTGTTCGATGAGGCGCCGGCGAGTGCGGCGGACCTGCCGCGGCAGGAATTGGATCGCGCGGTTCACTCCTGGTGGGAAGGCAGGCTGGCGCCGGCACTGGAAGGCGGGAGCGTGGTGGTCCCACGCGAGGATGCCTACGCCATGATGGAACTGCTGCACGCGCTGGCCGATTCGGCCCGCCTGGATCTGCGTGAATCGGCGCCCGCCTACTTCGCCGAGTTCCCCATCGAGCACCTGATGAGCTATTATCCGACGCCGTACCACATGGCGGAGGGCGACATCTATCTGGGCGCCACGCGCCGCGCGGGCGGGCCCGACCTGGATTCCGCAGTCTTCTCCCGCGCCGCCGAACTGGCCATGGTGGCCTTCGACGTCAATGCGCCCTCCACGCAAGTGCTGCAAGGCTGGCTGATGCACGACCGCTTCCAGTTGCGCACGCCGCTGGGCGCGCCGTACGAATTCCTCTGGGCCAACCCGTATCAGCCCGGCCTCAGCTACTATCAGGTGCCGCTGGTCTATTACAACTCCAGTCGCGGCAGTTTGTACGTGCGCTCCAGTTGGGAAGACGATGCCGAATGGTTCGGGCTCGTCGCCGGCGCGATGCAGTGGTTTCACGATGGCCGGGTGATCACGCTTGACCCGCACGTCGCGGAGCCGATGTTGCTGGACGCAGCCGCCATCTGCTTCGCCGGCGCGGAGGGCAGGGAGCGCGGCCCGTGGAGTTTGACGCTCGAAGATGCGCAGCCGGTGTTCGTCGCCGGGCTCGAGCCCCGCCGCGCCTACCTGGTGGAGGTCGACGACGAAGAGATGTATGAGGCCACCGCCGACCCGGCCGGCGTTCTGCAACTCGACGACTTCCCACACGGCCGGAGCGCCAGCGTGAGGCTGCGCGCGATAACGCCCGCGCACCGCTAGCAGACCGGCAGCCAGGTGGTGGAGAAACCCACCGCCTGCCGGGTTTTCTCGTATCATGAACCTGATGCGGGCTGTCAGCTTCTCTGGCTGATAGCTGAACGACTGACTGCGGCGATGGAAGCTACCACCTCGACGTTCACGCTGCTTGAAAAAGCGAAGGCCGGCGATGAACAGGCCCTCTCGCAGGTGTTCGAAAGGTATCGCCGCCGCCTGCTGGTGCTGGTGCATTTCAAGCTCAGCCCGCGCGCCCGCGAGCGCACGGAGGTGGAAGACGTGGTGCAGGAGACGTGCCTGCGCGCTTTCCGCGACGTGGATCGTTTCACGTATCGGACGCCGGGGAGTTTTCTGCGCTGGCTTTCGTCGATCGCCGATCACGTGATCGTGGACCGGGTACGGTACCAGAATCGCGACCGCCGAGCGGGGGAAGAGGTACCGTTCCGAAGCGAAAGCAACCCGCTTGGCCCCGAACCGGCCGACAGCAAAACCCCAAGCCGGCTGCTGGGGCAGCAAGAGGCGGTGGATCGGCTGCTCGGGCGTTTGAACGAGCTTCCCGAGGATTACCGGCAAGCTATTCTGCTGGCCAAAATCGAGGGTCTCTCGACCGCCGAAATGGCGGAGCGCCTGGGGAAGTCTCGCGAACAGGTGGCCCTCCTCGTCTATCGGGCGGTGAAGCGCTTCCGCGGTTTGTGCGACGGTGGGGAGGCGTGATGGACGACGAGCGCGAGCTGCGCCTGGCCAAATCGTTCGCGGAGATTCTGGATGGCGGGGCGGCCGGCGAAGACGCTCCCGAGCTGGCGGGTGAGCTGGCGGCGCTGGCTGAGATCGATCGCGCGCTGGCAGCCGCGGATCTCCCGGAGCGGCTCTCCGGCCACAAAATCGTCGCCGAGATCGGCTCTGGAGGAATGGGCCGCGTGTTGCTCGCGATCGATGAGGCCCTGGGACGCAAAGTGGCCATCAAGACGCTCGCCCCCCGATACGCGGACAACCCCGTATTGCACGCCCGCTTCATGGCCGAGGCGCGCGCCATGGCGCGCCTGTCGCATCCGAACATCGTGCGCATTTACAATCTGGGTCCCACCGAAGAGCCGCCGCACTTCGTGATGGAGTTCCTGGAAGGAGCGCCGCTGACGAAGGCTGCCGCGCGGCTGACGTTCGAACAAAAAGCGGAGCTGATGCACAAGGTGGTGCTGGCCGTCGAGTTTCTGCACCAAGGAGGGATGCTCCATCGCGACCTGAAGCCGGCCAACATTCTGGTGGGCGCCGATCTGGAACCGAAGCTGCTGGATTTCGGACTGGCGCTCAATCTTGGGCTGCACGAACGGCTTTCGAGAATCGGCGAGATGGCCGGCACGCCCGAGTACTTTTCGCCGGAGCAGGCGGGCGGCGCAGAGAAGCTCGATGCGCGCAGCGACGTTTTTTCGCTCGGCGCGATTCTCTACGAACTGCTTGCCGGCGCGCCGCCATTTCGCGGCGAGACGGTGGCGGAGCTGCTGCGGCGCATCCGCGAGGAAGAACCGGCGCTGCCCCGCCGCCAGGATTCTCAAATCCCCAAAGGCCTCCAGGACATCTGCCTGAAGGCCCTCGAAAAGGACCCCGCGCACCGCTACGCCTCGGCGCGCGAAATGGCCGACGACCTGCGCCGCTTTCTGGCCGGCGAAGCCGTGCTGGCCGAGCCGGCCGCCTATGCGCGGCTGATCGCCGATAAGGTCGGCGAGCATCTGCGCGACCTGGAAAGCTGGCGGCGCGACCAGGTGGTCTCGGACGCCGAGTACGAGGGCATCCGCAAACGGTATGACCGCCTGCTGGAGCGCGAGGATGCCTGGATCATGGAGGCGCGCCGCCTCACCCTGCCCCAGGTGAGCCTCTATCTGGGCGCATGGATTCTGGCGGTGGGCGCTGCGCTGCTGACGTTCTTCAAATACCGGGCGTTGGCCGGAGCGCCGGCGGTGTTGGTGGCCTGGGCGGCGGCAGTGCCGATGGCGTGGATCGGCATACGCACCTGGAAACGCGGATATCATCGCGTGGCGATCGCGTATCTGCTGGCCTTCTGCGTGGTGCTGCCGGTATCCATGCTGGTCACCATGGGGGAAGCCCGCGTCTTCGACTGGCTCACCCGCGGGCGCGCGAACCTGGAACTCTTTCACCGCCTGGGCGTGGACAAACAGGCCACCAACGCGCAATTGTGGTGGGCGCTTGCGGCTGGCCTGCCGGTCTGCTGGTGGCTGCGGCGCTTCACGCGCGCGCCGGTCTTCTCGCTGATGTTCTCGTCGATGGCCGCGCTGCTGTGCCTGGCCACGCTGCTGCGCATGGGCCTGTTGGATTGGGTGGACAACGACCCCGGCCGTTTCTACTTCCACTTGATTCCGTGCGCGGCACTCTTCATGGCCGCGGGGTTCGGCCTGGAACGGCTTGGCCGGCCCGACGACTCGCGCTATTTCTATCCTTTCGCGGTCGCGTTCACCTGGGCGGCGCTGAGCGGCGTGGCCACCTTCCACGAACCCTACGCCAAATGGCTGCAAGCTACCGCGCCGTGGACGCGCGGGCAAATCGAGTACCTGTTCATCGCCAACGCCGCAATCTATTTCGTGCTCGACCGTGTCTGCGACCGCCTCTCGTCGCCGCAGGTTCACATGGTGGGCCGCGCCTTCCGCTTCGTGATTCCGGGGCATGTCATGACGTCGCTGTTCCTGTTGGGCCTCAATGCCAATTCACACGTCGAACAACGCGTCTTCGATTGGCTCTTGCCCGCCGTGGCGTGCGTTTTCGTGTTCTTGAGCATCCCGCGCCAGATGAAGAACTTCTTCGCCTCAGGCCTGTTATTCTTTGCCATCGGCGTATTCCGCTTGCAGCAGAACGTGTTTCCGGGCCGCGCCGGCTGGCCGATTCTTTTGCTGGCGTGTGGCCTCGCCCTGATGGTGGCCGCGGCAAACTACGCGCCGCTGAAGGTGGCCTTGGCAAGGATGATGAAGCGGGCGGGGAGGTGAAGCTCTCAGAACAGGTTGACGTCGAGACCTGCGATGAAGTGGATGCCGGGAATGACGAGGTCGCGCAGTTCGCGGTCGTTGGTGAGGAAGAGATCCACTCCAGCGTGCCCGGCGCTCGCAAGATGTATCGCATCGGCGGGCGTCACGCGAGAGCTTCCACGAATCTGGCCATAGCGCTCCGCAGCCTCTGCCGCAAACGGGATCAGTTCGACCTCGGCCGACTCAAACAACTGGCGGATCCTGACTCCTTCGTCGGCCTGGCCGCGCCGATAAGACCCCACCAGAATCTCGCCGAGCGTGAAGGTGCTGGTCAAGAGCTTATCTTTTCGCTGCTGCATCTTGCGGTAGATCTCTTCCACTCGATCCGCGTACTGCGGATTGTCTTCGAACCAGTACACGAACAACATCGTGTCCCAGTAAATCCGGCTCAACGGTCTTCCTCACGCCGATGAAAGTTCTCTCGTTCACTGCGGATGAACGTCTCTCCGCCGCCGAGGCTCGCAAAGGTATCCTTGGCGATGCCGCGGAGGCTCAGGAGGAACGGCTCCTCCTCCGACGCTGGACCGCCATTCGCCGTGAGCCGATAGGTGAAAGTAGCGGTGGTGCCAAGACCGGAAGGCGGTCCTTCAAACTTCTCCAGCACGAGCTGGTTCTCGTTGAGGAACTTCCGGGATCGCAGCACCTGGCAGACGTTGGGGACCTGGTTTCGTAGACCGAGCTCTTTGTGGATCTCGCCAGCTACGATGCGGATGCTTGTCAATCCTCGGAGCCGCGCCGGTTCCAGGAATTTTTGTCTGAGACACTCGCGGATGCGACCCGCAGCAGTTTGCGTCGTCATGACTATATAATATCACGAATATATAGAATAGCAAGATAGATGACGCAGCTCGTGGATGGCTTACCGTTCTTGGCCCTAAGGCCAAAATACTTGCATATACGCGTGTACTTATGCGTATAATCAGACAGGAGTACAAACCATGCCAAACAAAACTATTTATATCAAGGATTCCGACTTGGCCCTTTGGGATCGAGCGCAGGAAGAACTCGGCGAGAGTGTTTCCTCGGTCTTTGTCGACTGCCTCAAGGAACGCCTAGAAACCGAGGCGATGCGAAAGAAGGCGAAGAGGTCGGGCAGGATCGACGATGTCCAGGCAATGAACGCGTTATTAGCGGAAATCAACGCTGAGCTGAATCTGGATATAGAGCTGCATCCTTTCTGGCGGTACCCGATCCTCGACCAGAACACAGTCAATCAGGGCTACAAGCTGCACCAAAAAAAGGCCAATCCAGACCGCATCATGAGCATAGTCGTCTGGCCTCTGGACTTTGGCGTTTCCGGGCAGGTAGACCCGGCGATCCTGAAAAGGGTCAAGGCTGCCATCCAGGAGTTTTGGGACGGCAAAACAACGGAGACGCACAGATTCGTCGACACCACAAAATAACGTCGTGCTCGCCCGGGCTACTGCTGCGACGTTTCCCGCTTCATCCAGGCCACCACCAACCGCAGCTCTTCGTAGGTCACATCGGGCGGCAACGCATCTTTGAGGATTTTGAGGCGGTCGGCGCCGAGGCGGCGGGCGGCCTCGGCGATCTCGTTGTGGCGCGACTCGCCGACCCAATCCACGCGGTACTCGACGCGGCCTTCTGCGATCAGTCCCACCACTACTTCGACGACGGTCGATAGTCGGCGGCCTCGAATGCGGGCGATCTCTTCGAGCGACTTGCCTTCGGCGAGCAGAGCGATGGTTTCTTCGGCCGGGGAAGCCTGGCGCTCCTGGCGCTCGGCGCGCGCGCCATTACGGAAGGCTTCGAGCGCGGCGAAGATTTCGCTGCCGTACATCTCGGCCTTGCGTTCGCCGAAACCGACCACGCCCAGCAACTCGCGCAGGTTGGAAGGGCGCTTGCGGCAAAGGTCCTCGAGCGCGGCGTCGGTGAGCACGACGAAGGCCGAGACGCCCGCGCGCTGCGCGGCGCGGAGGCGCCACTGCTTCAGGAAGTCGAACAACTCCCGGTCGGCGGGTGGTTGGGCGGGTGCAATGGGCGCCGCGGCGGGGCGTGCTGGCGGCGGCTCGCGGCGAGGCTCGGGTCGTGCGGAGGGTTGACCGGCGAAAGCGCCCGTCCCACTCTGCGCGGCTTTGGATGGCTGAGTTGCAACGGCCGGCGCCGGCTTCTTTTTCTTCTTGGCGCTCTTCTTCGCAAAGGACTCGACGATGGGCTCGTCGAGCCACGACGGCCGGTTGCCGCAAACGTCGCACATATCGCAGCGGGTCCACTTGGGCGTCTGCCCGAAATGATTGCAGATCTGCAAATGGCGGCAGCGGGCGCTCTCGACGAAGCGGCGCACGGCGTGATAGCGCTGCCAGGCGCGCTCCTTTTCCTGCGGGTCCTGCAACTGGTCGATGAAATAGGCCAGCAAGCCTGTGTCCCTGGGCTGCCAGAGCAGAACGCAATCGGCGGGCTGACCGTCGCGGCCGGCGCGGCCGGCTTCCTGATAATACTGCTCGATGGATTTGGGCAGCGAAGTGTGGATGACGGCGCGCACGGCGGCCTTGTTGATGCCCAGGCCGAAGGCGATGGTGCCGACCAGCACGCGCACGTCGTCGTTCATCCAGCGTTCCTGGTTGCGGCGCCGGTCGCGAGCCTCCATCTGGCCGTTATAGGGGACGGCGGGAATATCGTGGTTGCCCAGGAAATCGACCAGCTCTTCGACCAGGGCGATGGTGGGCGCATAGACGATGATGCTCTGCCCGGCGTAGGCGCGCGCGGCCTGCAACAGGCGCTGGCGGTGGGAGTTTCTGGCGCACTCCTCGACCACGTAGCGCAGGTTGGCGCGGTGAAAGCTGGCGATGTATTTGTGCGGGTCGCGGAGGCGGAGCTGTTCGAGAATGTCGTGGCGTACGCGGCGGGTGGCGCTAGCGGTAAAAGCGGCGATGGGGATATCGGGGAAGTTCTGGCGCAGGGTGGCGAGCTGGCGATACTCGGGGCGGAACTCGTGCCCCCATTCGGAGATGCAGTGCGCCTCATCGATGGCGAACAACGCTAGCGGAACCTTTTCGAGCCAGGCGACGGTGTCTTCCCGCGCCAGGCGTTCGGGCGAAAGATAGAGCAGGCGGAAAGCGCCCTGGGTGGCGGCGCGCATCACGGCGCGCTGCTCCTCGGCCGGTTGCGTGCTGTTGAGCATGGCGGCCGGGATGCCCATGTCGGCGAGTTGCGCTACCTGGTCGTGCATGAGGGCGATGAGCGGGCTGACCACCAGCACGGTGCGGCCGCTGACCAGCGCCGGAAGCTGGTAGCAGAGCGACTTCCCGCCGCCGGTGGGCATCACCACGGCGGCGTCGTGGCCCTCCATCAGGCTCTGAATGATGCGCTCCTGCATGGGCCGGAACGAATCGTAGCCCCAATACTTCTTCAGGGCTTGCTGGAGGTCGGGCACGTTGGCAACTACGAGTGTATCAACCGCACCACCGCGGGCGGCGCGGCGTGGAGCAACTCCGCGACGGTCTTGCGGGTGACCGGATGGCGCAGGTCTGGCGCGAGGTCATGGAGCGGGACGAGCACGAACCGCCGCTCGGCCATGCGCGGGTGCGGAATCTCCAGTTTGCCGCCGCGCATCACCGCCGTGCCATAGAGCAGGATATCGATATCGATGGTGCGCGGCCCCTTGGGCACGGTGCGCACGCGGCCGAGCACGCGCTCGACCTTTTGCGCGCGCGCCAGAAGCTGCAAGGGAAACAGCGAAGTCTCGGCCTCCATTACCAGGTTGAGGAACCAGCGCTGTCGGTGTAATCGACTGGCTCGGTTTCGTAGACTGGGCGAGACGCGCAGCACGCGCAAGCCGGGCGCGGCGAGCCGCTCGATGGCCGCGCGCAGGTTGCGCTCGCGATCGCCGATATTGGAGCCGAGGCTGAGATAAATTGTTTTCAAGTCAAAACAGCCCCGGCTGGCCGTCGTGCGGCAGCTTGCGTTTCACCCTGAAATAGTCGAACGCCAGCTCGGTTCCGACGCGGCCGCGGGGCGTGCGGTTGAGGAAACCGAGCTGGATGAGGTACGGCTCGTAGACTTCCTCGATGGTGTCGGCTTCTTCGGAAATGGACGCGGCGATGGTGCCGACGCCGACCGGGCCGCCGCGGTACTTCTCGAGGATCGTCAGCATGATCTTCTGGTCGATCTCATCCAGGCCGTAGCGATCCACGTCGAGCAGGTTGAGCGCGGTCTGCGCGACCGGCAGCGTGATGCGGCCGTCGGCGCGCACCTGCGCGTAGTCGCGGACGCGGCGCAGCAGGCGGTTGGCGATACGCGGCGTGCCGCGGCAGCGGCGGGCCAACTCCTCGGCGGCGCCATCCTCGATTTCGACGCTGAGCAGGCGCGCCGACCGGTTGACGATGGTCTTGAGCTCCTCGACGGTGTAGGGGTCCAGGCGCAGCACCAGGCCGAAACGACCGCGCAGCGGCGCGCTGACCAGGCCCTGGCGGGTGGTGGCGCCGATGGCGGTGAACTTCGGCATGGGCAGCGAGTGGGTGCGCGCGCCGGGCCCGACGCCGACCAGGATGTCGACGCGAAAATCCTCCAGCGCCGAATAGAGCATCTCTTCGACGTCGGGCAGCAGGCGGTGAATCTCGTCGATGAAGAAAACCTGGCGGGCGCGTATGTTGCTGAGGATGCCGGTGAGGTCGAGCTTCCGTTGCAGCACTGGCCCCGAGGTGGTGGTGAATTCGGCTTCGAGCTCTTCGGCGATGATGGCGGCGAGCGTGGTTTTGCCCAAGCCGGGCGGGCCATAGAGCAGCACGTGGTCCATGGCTTCGCCGCGCTGGCGGGCGGCCTGGATGGCGATATCCAGGTTCTCCTTGAGCTTGCTCTGTCCGGTGAATTCGGCCAGCCGCCGCGGGCGGAGCCCCGCTTCAAACTGCAGATCTTCGGCCTGGCGATCGCCGGAAACCAGTTTCCGGTCGGGCACTGTTACCAGCTTACCGTACCAGTTCCAGGGCGCGGCGGAAAAGCGGCTCGAAGTCGGCGGGCGCGCCGGTGGACTTGGCCTTGCGCACCGCCGCTTCGGCCTGCGGGCGGGCACAGCCCAGGTTGAGGAGGGCGGAAAGGACGTCCTGATCCACTTGGCTGAGGGCGGCGGCAGTGGGCGTTTCCGGCAATTCTCCGCTTACCGCGGGCATTTTGTCGCGCAGTTCGAGCACCATGCGCTCAGCGGTCTTCTTGCCGACGCCGGGGATGCGGACCAGCCGATCGATTTCGCCACGGATGATGGCGCGAATCAGGTCGGGTGCGGCCACGCCGGAAAGCACCTTGATGGCCAACGT
>CAWJLI010000027.1:0-4277 GCA_963843095.1 Bryobacterales bacterium | reverse complement strand
CGGGCCGATGCCGCTGACCGAGATCAGCTTCTCGAACAGCACCTTTTCCTCGCCGGTCAGAAAGCCGTAGAGCGAAAGCGCGTCTTCGCGAACGTGCGTGTGAATGCGCAGGCGGACCTCGGCGCCAGCGCCGGGCAGGTGGGTGAAAGTGGAGACCGGAATGGTCACGTCATACCCGACGCCGCCGGCCTCGACGATGGCCTGGTTGGGATGCTTTTCGATCAGAATGCCGCGCAGCAGAGCAATCATAGGTCAGGCAACGATCAAGTTAGCACAGTGGCCGCGCCACATCATGATGGCAAGGTCGTTTCCAGGCCCGTGTCTCAGAGGATGTCTTCCAGCTTCTTCCGCAAATCGGCGGCCAGGCGCGGGTTTTCGCCGCCGGTCGAGATGGCGAGGTGGAAACCGTGGCGCGACACGCGGGCGGGGAGGATAAAATCGCACTCGCGGGCGGAATCGGCGATGTTGGCGAAAATGCCGCGGCCTTTGGCGGCTACGCCGATGCGATGGTTGGTGAGGCGGTCGTTGGTGGCGGCAAAGACGAGCACGCAGCCGGCCAGGTCGGCCGCGCAGAAAGGACGGCGCACCAGCCGCACGGGGAGAGATTCGAATTCGCTTTCCCACTCGGGCGCGACCACGGTGACGCGCGCGCCCGCCTCGATCAGTCCCTTGGTCTTGCGCAGCGCCACTTTGCCCGCGCCCACCACCAGCACGGGGCGGCTCTGCAGCGAGACGAAGATCGGATAGTGCTTCAACTCCAAACTGTAACACGGCAGGAGGCAACGGCATGCGGCGGAATCAAGCCGATTGGCGCGCGGCTGCTATGATTGATGTGCAATGCCGAACGCCATACCCGCAGTGGTCATTGTGGGACGCCCGAACGTGGGCAAATCGACCCTCTTCAACCGCATCACGGGCCAGCGCCGCGCCATCGTGGGCGACGAACCGGGGATCACGCGCGACCGCATGCACGGACAGGCCGAGCATCGCGGCCGGCGATTCGAGGTGATCGATACGGGCGGCATCGTGGTGGACGACCAGGAGTACATCCCGAGCCAGATTCTGCGCCAGGCGCAGTTTGTGCTGGAAGGCGCGGCGCAGATTATTCTGCTGGTGGACGGGCGCGCGGAAATCACCGGCGCGGATCGCGACTTGGCGCGTATGCTGCTGCGCCTGGGACGGCCGCTGACGCTGGCGGTCAACAAAGCCGATACCGCCTCGCATGAGGATCTGGCCAACGCGTTTTACGAGCTCGGCATCGCCGACGTCTACCCGGTTTCGGCGGAACACGCCACGGGGATGGAGGCGCTGCTCGATCACGTGACGGCCGGGTTCGCGGCCGGCGAGGCCGCGCCAAACGCGGAGGCAGAATCGATCAAGGTGGCCATCATCGGCCGGCCGAATGTGGGAAAATCGACGCTGCTGAACGCGCTCACAGGGCAGGAACGCGCCATCGTTTCCCCGGTGGCCGGCACCACGCGCGACTCGGTGAACGAAACCGTGGAGCGCGATGGCGTGGAATACGTTTTCGTCGACACCGCCGGCATACGGCGCAAGGGCAAGACCAAACTGATGGCGGAAAAGCTGAGCGTGGTGATGGCGCGGCGCAACATTCGTATGGCGCACGTGGTGCTGCTGGTGCTGGATGCGGTGGAAGGCGTATCCACCAACGATGCCACCATCGCCGGCTATGCCCACGAAGGCGGCCGCGCGCTGATCATTTGCGTGAATAAGTGGGACGAGCTGAAGAACAGCTCGAAGAACGAATTCGAGCAGGATATCCGCGACATGTTCAAGTTTCTCGAATACGCGCCGGTCAAATTCATTTCCGCCAAGACGGGCGCCGGCGTGGCGGCGCTGTTCCCGCTCATCCGCGAGGTATATGAGGCGGCTTCGCGTCGCATTCCCACCGGCGAATTGAATCGCTGGGTGGAACAACTGCAATTCGAGGAGCGCAAGATTCTGTACGCCACGCAGGCATCCATCCGCCCGCCGGAGTTCGTCATCTTCACCGGCGGCAAAGGCGGCCCGCTGCACTTTTCCCACGAACGCTATTTGGTCAATCAACTGCGCCGCAGCTTCGGCTTTAAGGGCACGCCGATTGTGCTGAAGACGAAGGCCAAAGGCGAGGGACGGAAGAAGCGATAGGGGCCGGCGCACAAGCGGCCCGCTCAAGTTTTCGATGTAAATCGACGGCATTTTGTGATATGCTCAACCCACTCCGGGGAGGGGTGTGGCAATGTCCCTTGTGCGCGACATTCTGCAACAGCGCAACAGTCTCTTCTACGTCGAAGAGGGCGAAAGCGTAGCCGCGGTGGTTCGGCGGATGGCGGAGCTGAACCTTGGCGCCATCATGGTGATGGGCGGCGGCGAGTTGCGCGGCGTTTTCAGCGAGCGCGACCTGATGCGGCGCGTGGTGCTGGAAGGCCGTGACCCGGAACGGACCGCGGTGCATCAGGTGATGACCACCAGTGTGGCGACCATCGAAGATTCGGCAACCGTGGAACAGGCGATGGAAGCCATGCAAACGCACGGCTGCCGCCACCTGCCGGTAATGCGCGGCGGAGCGGTGGCCGGGTTCCTTTCCATGCGCGACGTGATCCATCATGAGCTGATGCAAAAGACCGAAGAACTGCATCATATGCAGGCGTACATTCACGGAACTTGATCACCGGAATCATCGTTTTCGCCCACGGCTCGCGGCTGGAACCGGCCAATGAAGCGGTACGTGCCGTCGCCCGCCAAGTGGCAGCCGCCGGGCGATTCGAAGCCGTGGAAGCGGCATTTCTGGAGTTAGGCGAACCCAGCCTGGAAGGCGCCGTGGAAGCGCTGGTGGCGCGGGGTATCGACGACATCCTGGTGGTTCCGTATTTCCTCACCCTGGGCATCCATCTTGAGCAGGATTTGCCTCGTATTATCAATCAGATAGCTGCACGGATCGGGCACGTAAAGATCCGCACGTCGGCTCCTCTGGACGGGCATCCTGTATTGGTGGAAGCGCTGCTGGATCGGATCAAGGCGCAGATGGCGACTTGAGCGGCACGCACTCAAGATTATCTTGACAATATCACGCTAAGGTTTGATAATAGGTTTGGACTAAGACGCCGCATCTTTCGAGGGCGAAACGCCATTGTTCAAGACTTTTCAAAACAAGACATTGATTCGAGCGAGGGAGGTTTAGCAGAGGTATGGGCAAAATCATCGGTATTGATCTGGGTACGACGAACTCCGTGGTGGCAGTGATTGAGGCCGGCCAGCCGACGGTGATCGCCAACCAGGAGGGTCAGCGGACCACGCCTTCGGTAGTTGCATTCACCAAGAGCGGCGAGCGGCTGGTGGGCCAGGTGGCGAAACGCCAGGCGATCACCAATCCGGAGAACACGATTTTTTCGATCAAGCGGTTCATGGGGCGCCGTTCGGACGAAGTCAGCGAAGAAATGAAGATGGTCCCGTACAAAGTGGTGCGCGGCGACAACGGCGACGCGCGCGTGGACATCAGCGGCAAGAAATACTCGCCACCGGAAATCTCGGCGATGATCCTGACCAAGCTGAAGGAAGCGGCCGAATCGTATCTGGGCGAGAAGATCACGCAGGCGGTGATCACGGTGCCCGCGTACTTCAACGATGCGCAGCGGCAAGCCACCAAGGATGCGGGCAAGATTGCCGGCCTGGAAGTGATGCGCATCATCAATGAGCCGACGGCGGCCGCGCTGGCTTACGGGCTCGACAAGAAGAAGAACGAAACCATCGCGGTTTACGATTTCGGCGGCGGCACGTTCGACATCTCGATCCTGGAGGTGGGCGAGGGCGTGGTGGAAGTGAAATCGACCAACGGCGACACCCACCTGGGCGGCGACAACATCGACCAGCGGATCATCGACTGGATCGTGAGCGAGTTCAAGAAGGAAAACGGGATCGATCTTTCGCGCGACCAGATGGCTCTGCAGCGCCTCAAGGAAGGCGCGGAGAAGGCCAAGATGGAGCTGTCGACGCTGCTCGAAAGCGAAATCAACCTGCCCTTCATCACGGCCGACGCCACCGGCCCGAAGCACCTGCAGATGAAGCTGACGCGGGCGCGTTTCGAGCAGATGGTGGAAGACATCGTGCAGCGCTCGGCGGGGCCGTGCAAACAGGCACTGGCCGATGCCGGCGTCACGCCGTCGCAGATCAACGAAGTGGTGATGGTGGGCGGCCAGACGCGCATGCCGCGCATCCAGCAACTGGTGCGCGACCTGTTCGGCAGGGAGCCTCACAAAGGCGTCAATCCGGATGAAGTG
>CAWJLI010000026.1:0-35415 GCA_963843095.1 Bryobacterales bacterium | reverse complement strand
CAGATGATTTCGATTACCCGCAATCGCGCGTTGGCCGCCAACAGCCGCCTGATCCTGATGGCCGGCTTCGGCGGTCTGCTGTTGCTGATGGCCTTCGCCGAATTCGACGGCATGCAGGCGCTCACCCAGATTCAAAGGAGCAATGACGAAATCCGCGAAGATTTTCTCCGGCGGACGCGGGTGCTCGACCGCATTCGTGCCGACCTCTACGTGTCCGGCACGTACGTCCGCGACTACCTGCTGGAGCCGGAAAGCGGCAAAGCGGAAGGCCACCGCTATAGCTTGCTCGAAAGCCGCAGCGACATGGACGCGGCTCTCAACGAATACCGGAAACTGGTGAACGGCGCGGAAGCCGGGCCATTCCAGGTACTCACGCAGAATCTGGCATCCTATTGGAGCGCGCTCGAGCCGGTCCTGGCATGGAGCGCGCCGGAACGCCGTCGCGACGGCTACATTTTTCTGCGCGACGAGGTCTTCCCGCGCCGCATGGCGATGCTGGGGCTGGCCGACCAGATTCGCGCGCTCAACGAAGCCCAACTGAACGCCGGTAGAGCGCGGGTGGAGGCGACGTTCTCCCAGTTCCGCCGCCGCCTCACGTTGATTCTGGGACTCACTATCGGACTGGGCCTGCTGCTGGCCGCTTCGAGCATGCGGCGCATCCTCGGCCTGGAGAACCAGACGGCCGCGAACCTGGGAGAGATCCTGCGGGCGCGGGAGGAACTGAAGGCTCTCTCCGCCCGGCTGGTGGAGGCGCAGGAAGAGGAACGGCGTTCGATTTCGCGCGAGTTGCACGACGAAGTGGGCCAGGCGCTGACGGGAGTACTGGTGGAGATGGCCAATCTCTCCACGCTGATCCGCGATGGCAAGCTGGAAGCCATGGCGGAAAAAGCGGCCGGGATCAAACACGAGGTGGAGAATTCCATCAGCGTGGTGCGCAACATGGCGCTGCTGCTGCGTCCTTCGATGCTCGACGACCTCGGCCTGATCGCGGCGCTGGAATGGCAGGCGCGCGAGGTTTCCAAACGCAGTGGCTTGTGGGTGAAGGTTTCGGCCGATCAGGTTTCCGAAGAGCTTCCGGAAGAGCACAAGACCTGCATTTATCGCATCGTGCAGGAAGCCCTGCACAACTGCGAGCAACACGCCAGCGCGCAGCACGTTGAAGTTGCGGTGCGGCAGGAGCCAGACCGCTTGCGGCTCTTGATCCACGACGACGGCCGCGGATTCGACGCACGCCGCCAGCGCGGCATGGGGCTGCTGGGCATCGAAGAGCGAGTCAACCATCTGGGCGGCAGCTTCACCGTGGATTCGACGCCGGGATCAGGCACGTCGATCGAAGTCGTGCTTCCGCTGCGCCAGCCTGCGGCGCCACCCGTGGGAGAGGCGGCATGAAAACCATTCGAATTCTTCTGGCCGACGATCACACGGTGGTGCGCAAGGGCCTTCGCCTGTTGCTCGAAAGCCAACCGGGCTTCCTGGTGGTCGCCGATGCCGCCGATGGCCGCGAGGCCGTTGCCATGGCCGAGCAGCACACGCCGGATGTGGTGGTGATGGATGTCGCCATGCCCGTGCTCAACGGCATTGAGGCCGCCCGCCAGATCACCGCCAAACAGCCGCAAACCGCCGTGGTTTTCCTGAGCATGCATTCCGACGAAGGCTACGTGCTCAAAGCCTTGAAAGCCGGCGCGCGCGCCTACATCCTGAAGGATTCCGCGGAACACGACCTGATCAACGCGGTCAAGGCGGTGAGCGACGGCAAGGCTTTCTTCAGCCCGGCCATCAGCAAGATGCTGGTGGAAGACTACGTGCGGCAGATGCAGGAGCGCCAGGTGGAAGACAGCTTCGAGCTGCTCACCATGCGGGAGCGCGAGGTACTGCAATTGCTGGCCGAGGGCAAGAGCAACAAGGAGGCGGCGGCGGTTCTCAAGCTTGAGCCTCCACACCGTGGAAACGCACCGGAGCAACATTCTTCAGAAGCTCAACCTGCACAGCGGCGCGGAGCTGATTCTGTATGCGATTCGCAAAGGAGTGATCAGTTGATGGCGGCCTGAGCTGGCTCTCTAATCGCGCCGCTGCCACTCGCGGTGCAGCCGTCTCAGCTCGCACGCCGCCAGCACAATAAAAACCAACGAGAACAGCGGGAACTCCACGCCATCGAACAAGACCAGCGCCACGTAGGTGACGCCGACCGCGCCGATAGCCAGCGAGCGCATACTAGTGCAGAACTCCCGTCTGGAAGTCCACGTTGATGCGCTGCGCCTGGTAGTCGTACCTGGCGGTGGTGTTGGCGATCTGCGCGGAGGTAAGGTTGAGCTGCGCCTGGCTCAACTCTACGATGGCAGCCAGGCCGAGGTCGTATCGGCTCTGGGAAAGGTCCATGGCAAGTTGCGCTTGCTGGAGCAACTCCTGCGTGAGCGCCATGCGGTCATAGGCCGTGGCGGCGTTCAAGTAGGCAATGCGGACATCGCGGATGATGCTGTTCTGCTGATCGTTGACGGTTGCGCCGGCGGCCTTGGCCTTAAGTTCGGCTTCGGTTTGGCGGGCCTTGAAGAGGCCGCCATTGAAAATGGGAATGGAGATATTCATACCGATGGCGCCATAGCGGCCGGGTATCTGCGCCTCGGCGGCGGGGGCAAAGCCGGCGGTGCCCAACACGCCTACGGTGGGAAAATACAGGGCATGCTCAGCCTTGGCTAAGCGCTCCGCGGCGCTCTGCTGGAGGCGCAGATCTTTCAACTCGGGCCGGTACTGGATGGCGGAATCAATCAAGTCCTGGACGCGATCTGGCATGGCTGAAGGCAGGGGCTCTTCGGCCAGCACGAAGGACGCCTCGCCGGGCAGTCCCATGGCTGTCGCGAGCCGGGCTTCGGCGGCTTTCAGTTCGTTCTGCGCCTGCACCTGGAGCAACTTGGCGCCCGACAGGTTTACGTTGGCGAAGCTGACGTCGAGCGTCGATCTCAGTTTGCTTTCGGCGAGAGCGGTCACCTGGTCCACCACCGTCTGTCGGGTCTTCACGGTCTCATCGACGACCTGTAAGACGGCTCGGGCGCTAAGGACGGCGAAATAGGCGTTGCTGGTATCCAGAAGAATGTCGGCGCGGGTGGCTTCGGTGAACTGGTCCTGGGCGGCGGCTTGCATTTTGGCCATGCCGATTAGATTACTAGTCCGGCCGAAATCCGTAATGAGCTGGCTGATGGTCAACCCGGAACCGAGGCGGTCATAGATCACCGGGTTAGTCAGCCCACCCGCGGCGATACGGCTTCCGTTATCGGCGCCTACAGCGGTCAAGTTGCCGGAGAGGTTCGGTTGCATGGCTGCTCTGTATTGATGGGGAACCTGGTTCGCGGCGGCGGCGGTGTACTTCGCCGCGGAGAACTGCGGGTTGTTCCGGATCGCCAGGCCTTGCGCGTCGGCGAGAGTCAGGTGCATGGTCTGTTGGGCCTGCGCCGCCCCCACAGCAACCAGAGCGAGGAGAATTGAGAATCGCATATTAGTGGGACCTGTCATAGACCAGTACGTAGGCGGCTGGAACCAGGAAAACCGTAAGTGCCACGGAGACGCTGAGACCGCCAAGAATTGCGCGAGCTAACGGCGCGTAGGCCTCGCTGCCGGCGCCGAGCTTCAACGCCATGGGAAGCAGGCCGATGATGGTGGCGAGCGATGTCATGAGGACGGGACGCAACCGGACGCGGCAGGCCAGCGCGACCGCATCTCGCACGCTCATGCCCTCAGAGCGGAGACGGCGCGTGAACTCCACGATCAAAATACTGTTGGAGACGGCGATGCCTACCAGCATGACGACCCCCATCAGAGACATGACATTGAGGGTGGTGCCCGACAGCCAGAGGATCAACATTACACCCGTCAGCCCAGGAGGCACCGCCAGCAGAATGATGAAAGGATCGACGAACGACTGAAACTGCGCAACCAGAATGAGGAACAGCAGGACGACCGCGAGTCCAAGCCCCAGCGTAAAACTGGTGAAGGACGCCCGCATGCCTTGCACCATGCCGCGCAAGGTGACGGTGAGCCCTTCGGGAACGCGGGTCTGATCGATGATGGCATCGATGGAATTGGCGATCTTTCCGAGACCTTCATGCAACGGCCGGACGTAAATATCGATGGTGCGGCGCAGTTGATAGTGGTCGACTTCGGTAGGTGACTTGATTCTGTGAACGCTGCTAATCATGTCCAGCCGGGTGGATTCAGTGTTATTCGTCGAGCGCAACGGAATGGCCTTCAAATCCGCCAGCGTTTTCACTTGATCTTCGGGATACTGTACGGTAAGCATGTAGTCGTTCCCGGTTATGGGGTCGATCCAAAAGCTGGGGGCGATCATTTGGTCGGAGGTGAGCGCGGTAATGACGTTGTCGACCACTTCCTCTTGGTCCAGTCCCATCTCGCTGGCGCGCGTGCGCTCCACGTCGAGCTGGAGCGCCGGATAATCGATATCCTGCGGGATGAACACGTCGGCCACGCCGTGGATCTTTTGAATCCGTGACGAGAGCTTCAAGGCGGTGGCGTAGGCGTCTTCCATGTTGGACCCGGCTACCTGCACGTCGATGGGAGCGGGCAAGCCGAGGTTCAAGACCGCGTCCACCAAGCCGCCCGACTGGAAGTAGGCGGTCAGCTCGGGAAGTTCTTTTTCGATCCGCTGCTTCACCTGCGCCATATAGGTGTAACTGCCCACTCCGTGCTCCTCCTTCAGACTGACCTGGACGAAGGCCGTGTGCATGGCGGAGTTGGTGGTGTAGATGGCGGAGAAGTCCGGAGTTGCCCCGATGTTCGACACGATCATGCCCAGGTCTTTGGGCGAGACGACGCGGCGGACGAGAGCTTCGACCTTGGCGACTTCGCTCTCCGTGACGCTCAGCCTCGTTCCGGGGGGTGCCTTCAGATTGATCACGAACTGACCGGCATCGGTGCGCGGGAAAAATGAAAGGCCCAGGAGCGGGAATATCGCGAGACTTAGAAGGAAGAGGAAGCCAAAGGAGACCAGTGTGACGACGGGCCGCCGCAGTGCGAGGCCGACCAATCTGTCATACAGTTTGAGAGAACTTTCGAAACGGGCGTTGAACCAGATATTAAAGCGGTCCGCGAGGGACCACTTGCGCCGGGCGCGATCCACCGAAACCGGCTGTTCGGATGCAGGAGTGCCATGGTGCGCCGGCGCCTTGATGAAGCAGGCGCAGAAGAGCGGGACCACCGTCATCGCGACCGCAAACGAAGCAAATAGCGACAGCGCAACGGCCAGCGCGAGGGCTGAAAACAAGAACTTACTCACGCCGTAGAGAAAGGTAACGGGGAAGAAGACCACCACGGTCGTCAGAGTGGCTGAGAGCACGGGGAGCGCTACCTCGCGGCCTCCTTTTACGGCAGCCTCCTCGGGTGTTTCGCCGAGTTCCAAGTGGCGATAGATGTTTTCCAGCACGACGACGGAGTTATCAATCAGGCGTGAGAAGGCCAGTGCCAGGCCGCCTAGCACCATGCTGTTGATGGAACCTCCGCCCAGCGAGAGGGCAATGAAGGCTGCCAATGCCGAAAGCGGGATGGAGAAAAAGACCGCGAGGGTAGCCCGCATGCTGCCCAGAAAGATCAGAATCATAATGGACGTCAGCACGAGGCCGATTCCACCCTCGTGGAGTAAGGTCTCGATGGCGGTCTTCACAAAGAGGGACTGATCGAAGACCACTTTGGTGACCAATTCCTTCGGTACGTCAAACAGGCGGAGAACAGACTCTTTGATGCCATCGACCACGGCGATGGTGTTGGTGTCGCCGCCCTGCTTCAAGACCGGAACGTAAACCGAACGCTGTCCATCGACGCGAACGATGTTGGTTTGGATCTCGTGGCCATCCTCCGCGTAGCCGATGTCGGCGATACGCACGGGGGATTGATGCACCATCTTAATGGGCAACTGGTCGATTTCTTTCACCGTCCGCAACTGGCTGTTGGTGTAGATGTTGTAGTCCAGAGGGCCGATCTGGACATCGCCTGCGGGAAGGATCAGATTGGAATCGTTGACGGAGCGCACCACGTCCATGAGGCTTAGCTGGTGGGCTTCCAACTTGTACGGATCGGCATAGACCATGATCTGGCGGTACTTTCCACCAAACGGCTGCGGCACGCTGGCGCCGGGAACACTGGCGATCTGATTCCTCACTTGGAATTGGGCCAGATCGCGTAACTGCGTTTCGTCCAATCCTTCGCCTTTAAAAGTCACCAGGCAAACCGGCAGGCTGGATGCGTCGAACTTTAGGACAACTGGCGGTAGGGTGCCGGGCGGCAACCGGCGCAATTGCGCCATGGCGAGGTTCGAGATGGTGGTGACCGCCGAATCGGGGTTAGTACCGGGCTGGAAATACACTTTGATGACGCTGACGCCGGGGAGAGAACGGGATTCGATGTGTTCGATGCCGGCGCCCAAGGTAAAGAAGCGCTCGAAACGGCTGGTAATGTCGGTTTCAATCTGCTCGGGTGGCATGCCCGAGTAAAACGTCGCCACGACGACCACCGGGATGTTCATGGATGGGAACATGTCAACCGGCATTCGCACCAGGCTAGTGACTCCGACCACGGCGATAATGAGACAGACCACCACGATGAAATAGGGGTTCCTGACTGCGAAAGAGGACATTAGTAAGTCACCTCACCGGGCTGCCGAAGGTCGCCTTCGCGATACGCCACGTAATAGGCCGCAGGAACCATAATGACGGTCATCATAAGAGAGACGCTCATTCCGCCCACAACGGCGCGGGCCAGCGGAGCGTAAGACTCGCTGCCGGCGCCGAGCTTGAGCGCCATGGGCAATAATCCGATGATGGTGGCAAGTGAAGTCATCAACACGGGGCGCAAACGGACACGGGCCGCTGTCACCACCGCCTGCCGCACGGGCATGCCGTGGCCGCGCAAGTGACGAGTGAATTCCACGATCAGAATGCTGTCTGAGACGGTCATCCCGATGAGAATCATGAGCCCCATCAGCGACATGACATTGAGGCTGGTGCCCGTGATGTAGAGCATCACAAGGGCGCCGGTGAGGCCGGGCGGCACAGCGGTGAGAATCAAGACCGGATCCAGAAAAGAGTGGAACTGCGCGACCAGAATCAGGTAGAGCAACACAACCGACAGGATGAGGCCGATTCCAAAGCTACGGAAACTTTGCCGCATGCCCTGCACCAACCCGCGCAACGTCACCGTGACTCCAGTGGGAAGCTGGGTTTGAGCGGTGAGGTGGTCAATGGCGCTGGCGATGCGGCCCAGGTCCTCGCCAACCGGCTGCACGTAGATGTCGATCACGCGACGGAGCTGATAGTGGTCCACTTCGGTGGGCGACTTGATTTCACGGATGCTGGAGACAGCGTCGAGACGCGTGGACTGCGCGATGTTCTTTCCGCGAATCGGAATGGCGCGGAGGTCGTCGAAGCTCTGGATCTGCTGCTCCGGGTACTGGACAGTCAGCATATAGTCATTACCCGTCGTTGGGTCGATCCAGAAACTGGGAGCAATCATGGCATTGGAGGTCAAGGCGGTGATGATGTTGCCCACCACTTCCTTTTGAGTCAGCCCGAGTTCCCGCGCGCGGGTGCGATCCACGTCCAACTGGAGCGCTGGGTAATCGATATCCTGGGGGGCGAACGTATCGCCGACGCCATCGATCTTGCGGATGTGCCGCGCGAACTGCAAGGCGGTGCGATAGCTGGCGGCGAGATTTGAGCCGGAGACCTGGACGTCGATGGGCGCGGGCATACCTAGGCTGAGGACGGCATCCACCAAGCCTCCGGATTGGAAGTAGGCCGTAATCCGTGGCATCTCTCGGGCAATTCGATTCCGAACCAGACCCATGTATTCGTAGCTGCCGACTTGGTGATCTTCCTTCAGGCTGACCTGGACGGTTGCGGTGTGCATGCCGGAGTTGGTGGTATAGATGGCGGAAAAGTCCGGCGTGGAGCCGATGTTGGAGACAATCATGCCCAGGTCATGCGGAGAGACCGTGTGGCGCACAAGTTGTTCCACCTTCGCGATTTCCTGTTCAGTCTCGCTGAGGCGCGTGCCGGAAGGAAGTTTGATGTTCATCATGAACTGAGCCGGGTCAGTGCGCGGGAAGAAGGAGAGATCGAGCAGCGGGAACAAGAGAAGGCTCACGGCAATGATGCCCGTGAGCACAAACAGAATCGCCACCGGGCGTTTCAGCACCACGCCGATGACGGCATCGTAGAAGCTCAGGAAGCCTTCGAACTTGGGATTGAACCAGCCGTTGAAGCGCTCCAGCAGGCCCCTCCGCCGCCGAACCGAGGACGTTGCGGGCTCCGGCTCGTGGGACTCATGGTGGTGCAAGACATGTTGCGGCTTGATGAACTTCGAACAAAACAGCGGCACTACGGTCATGGCGACCGCGAAGGACGCCATCAGCGAAAGGACCACCGCCATTGCAAGCGCCGAGAACAGGAACTTGCTGACGCCATACAGCAGGGTTACGGGAAAGAACACCACGATGGTGGTGAGGGTGGATGCGAGCACCGGCAAGGCGACTTCCTGGCCGCCTTTGTGGGCGGCTATTTCGGGTGTCTCGCCCAGCTCCAGGTGACGGTAAATGTTCTCCAGCACCACGACGGAGTTATCGATCAAGCGGGAGAAGGCCAGCGCCAGACCGCCCAGCACCATGCTGTTGATGGAGCCGCCACCGAGCGAGAGCAGGATAAAGGCAGTAAGCGCGGAAAGGGGGATCGAGAAAAACACCGCCAACGTGGCGCGCATATTGCCGAGGAAGATCAGGATCATTACGGAAGTAAGGAACAGCCCGATAGCGCCCTCGTGGAGCAACGTATCGATGGCGGTCTTTACAAAGACGGATTGGTCGAACACCACGCGCGTGACCAGAGTTTTCGGCACATCGAAGAGATGTTGGACCGCGCGCTTGATACCGTCCACCACTGCGATGGTGTTGGTGTCGCCCCCTTGTTTCAAGACCGGGACGTAAACCGAGCGTTGTCCGTCCACGCGGACGATATTGGTTTGAATCTGCTGCGCATCGTCGGCATGGCCGATGTCGGCCACCCGAACCGGCGTCTGCCCCACCGTCTTGAGGGGCAATTGATCAATCTCACCGACGGTTCGCAACTGGCTGTTGGTGTAAATAGCGTAATCCAACTGGCCCAACTGGACGTCGCCGGCAGGCAGAATGAGATTAGCTCGATTCAGGGACCGAACCGCGTCCATCAAGCTCAGTTGATGCGCCTCAAGCTGATAAGGATCGGTGTAGACCATGATTTGGCGGTAACGGCCGCCAAACGGCTGCGGCACACTGGCGCCTGGGACGCTGGCGATCTGGTTCCGCACTTGAAATTGAGCGAGGTCGCGAAGCTGGGTCTCGTCGAGCCCTTCGCCCTTGAACGTGACCAGGCAGACTGGCAAGCTGGACGCATCGAATTTCAAGACAACCGGTGGCAATGTGCCGGGGGGCAAGCGGCGCAACTGCGCCATGGCCAGGTTGGAGATTGTGGTGACGGCGGAATCGGGGTTGGTGCCGGGCTGGAAATAGACCTTAATCACGCTGACCCCCGGCAGGGAACGCGACTCGATGTGCTCAATTCCGCTCCCCAACGTGAAGAAACGTTCGAAGCGGCTGGTGATGTCAGTCTCGATCTGCTCCGGTGGCATCCCCGAATAAAATGTGGCCACGACCACCACGGGGATGTTCATGGCCGGAAACATGTCCACCGGCATACGCACCAGGCTGGTTACGCCGACGACCGCAATAATGAGACAGATTACGACGATGAAGTACGGGTTGCGAATTGCGAAACCTGACATCGAGTCCTCGCTATTGCTTCGACTCGGCCATGGCTGTGACCTGAGGCTTGACCTCTTCGCCTGGCTGGAGTCCTGAGCGGCTCCCGATCACAACCATGTCCCCCTCATTCAGGCCCGAGCGAACCTCAACCTGATTGGCGGTTTCGAGCCCCAGGTCGATCTTGCGGACTTCCACGCGGCTGGTCGGAGTGATTACCATCACGCGTCCCGCAACAGGCGAGTCCGACGCTTCGTTCTTGGGCGCAGCTTCCGCGTCCACATCCACCGCTGTGATCGGGATGGTCAAGACCGAGTTGCGGCGCGAGAGCGTCAGCGTGACCTCCGCGTACATTCCCGGTATCAGTACCAGGTCTGCGTTCGGGACGTCGACTTCCGTGTCCATGGTCCGAGTTTCCAAGGACAGTTTGTCCACGAACCGCGCCACCTTCCCCGGAAATGCGCGGTTCAAGGCCGGCACCCGCACCTCCACCTGCTGCCCCGTGTGGACGGTGGAGACGGCAGATTCGGGAACGGGGAGAATCAAGCGGAGCAGCCCATTTTCGGAGAGCCGGACAACTGGCATGGCCTGAGTTTGCGAGGCGGTGCCGGCCTGGATCATGGAGCCCTGGTCGGCATAGCGCTTTGTCACGACGCCGGTAAAGGGAGCGGTGACGCGTTCATAATCGATCATGGTCTGGACTCTCGCGGTGGAAGACTGGTCGACATCCACTTGTTGTCCGGCGGCGGCGAGAGCGGAGTTGGCGGCGGCGAGCTGGGCTTCGGTTACCAGGTCTTTGCTTTGGGCGTCGTCGATTTCCTGTTGGGCAATCAGGCCGGGTCTTTTCTCCGATGCCTGGAAAAGCCGGCTGTAAGAAAGGTGCGCGATATCGTGGGCCGACTTGGCTCGTGCGATCTCATCCTGGGCGCGGGCCACTTCGGATTGGCTGTGCCTCACGCCGGCTTGGGACTTTCTGAGGTCATCGGCCATTTCGGGGACTTCCAGTGTGGCCAGGAGGGCACCCTCCCTCACGCGGTCGCCCACGTCCACGCGGATCTCCTTGACGTAACCGGAGACCTTAGCCATCACGTCGACTTCCTGAAACGGCTTGAACTCGGCGGTGAGGATGAGATCGCGCGAGAGGTCCGCGGTGGCGACCTTAGCGACGGCGACGGTGGGAATTTCAGAGGTGGCCGAAACGCTGGCCTGCACGTCTTTGTTGCTGCCGCAGGAAGAGACCAGAAACCCACACAAGGCAGCGAGCAGCCAGGGAAAGATCGGAGCGGTCGAGTTGCGCATTCAGTTTCCTTGATCCGCGGTGCGGATAGCTTCCAGGAGTCTCTCGGTTGAAAACTCCGTGGACTGGCAGAGGTCGATGATGCGTTGCTCCTGGACGCGGATGCGGGCGGCCACATCGGGGAGTTGCGCCGCGATTTGGTGCGGTATGGAGACCACGCCGTGGCAATCGGCGAAGAGCAAGTCGCCAGGGCGGATTTCGAGTCCGAAGATCCGGACGGGTTGTCCGTAATCTATGATGTGGGTGTAGCCGTGCGACACGGCGGCCGCGCGGGCGAACATTGGAAACTGCATGCGAGCGACGGCAGGGATATCGCGCACCGTTCCGTTGGTGATCACCCCTTGACACTGCAGGGCCTTGAGAACGGCGGCATGTACTTCACCGACTACGGACCCCAGGCCGGATTCCGCGTGGAGATCCTGGATGACGGCAATCCGCGGCGCGGGAAGGCTTTGGATGCCGACCCACCAATCGGTGCGATCCAAGTAGGAGCTTCCCGTCATCGGCGGGTCGGAGGAACGGATTCTGGCGGTAGCCGCATAGCCTAGCAAGCGCGGAAAACCGCCGGTGACACACTGCAAACCGGGTCTGGTATAGCCCTCATTGCGAAGCCGGACACCGAACTTTTCGATGGCGTTGGCGATGTTGCATGTGTCGAATTGCCGGATGGATTCCAAGATTTGCGATGGCAGCGCGTGGTCGTGGTTCCCAGTCAAGTGGTCCCCCAATGGCCAGCATAGGGAGCGGAGCCGGCCGTGGGAATACTCGATTGCGAGTATATTCACGGAAATCGGACTGTATGGGCGAAATTCACTCACACTCCATTCCGCTGGAAAGTCGTGAAAGTGTGTGCAGAATCCGTCGTCGTGAGTGCAAAGTCGCGTGGAGTTCGGCGTTCCTTGGACCTGTGCTCCGCGACCCTAAAGACCGGCTTTTCGGCATTTCTCTGGCGACGGCCCTTGGTTTGCTCAGATTCTCGAAAAGGGTAATTGGGCTTCAGGCGGCGGGCATCGCGACGGGAGTGTTCAGGACGATGTCGATGGCCGGCGCATTCAGCAGCGTGTTGTGGATCAGGCACGCTTTCACGGCCCGCAGAATACCCGCTTGGTGTTGCGGATCCTGTTCGGGCGCGGTGACCTCAATCTGAAAATGTCCCAGCCTTGCCGGCTGCGTGGCCTTTTCTGCCGTGACCTTGATTCGCAGTCCATCCGCGGGCAGGGATCGCGTTTTGAGATACTGCGTGGCGTAAAACCCCGCGCACGTCCCGAGCGACACCAGTAGAAACTCCGGCGGCGTCATGCCGCAGTCGGAACCGCCGTTACTGGCCGGCTGATCGCAGATCACGCGGTGGCCGCGCGCAACCGCCTCAAACTTCACTTCACCTAAATGTAGGATTTCCACTTCCATAAAGAATTACCTTCATCCACCATGATGCAAGACTTTCGAAAACGTGACAGTGTCACCAACGGACGAAAGTTGCATCTTGAGGGATGAAGCCGAGTTTCCGAGATCCGAAAACCATGAGAAAGTCACTCCTTTTGGTCCTAGCTGTACCGTTATTTGCGCAGGATCCGCTCTCGTTGCGCGAGGCGGTGAGGTTGGCCCTGCGAGAAAACAAAGCCATCGCCGCCACCAATGCAGGAATGCGTGCCGCCACGACACGCATCGACGAGGCCCGTGCCGGCAGGCTCCCCAAGCTGAACTATTCCGAATCCTTCACGCGCAGCGACAACCCGGTCTATGTTTTCAGCTCGCTGCTGACCCAGCACCAGTTTAGTGCCGAGAATTTCAATATTGGTCCGCTGAACCGGCCGGATTCCTTGAACAATTTCCAGTCACAACTGACGGTGGACCAGATCCTGTACGACGCCGGCCAGACTCGCAACGCGGTGAAATCGGCCGATCTCTCGCGGCAGATGACCGGAGAAGAGCAGCGCCGAACCCAGATGCAAGTGATTGCCGGCGTGGTCAGAGCTTATTATGGCGCGGTGCTGGCGGCCGAAAGCCTCAAGACGGCGGAGCAGGCGCTCAAGAGCGCGGAAGCGGACTTAACGCGGGCCGAATCGGTCCTCACGGCCGGCATGTCGACCGATGTCGATGTGCTCTCGATCCGCGTGCATCTCGCGGCTGTTACCGAACAGCGCATTCAGAGGGCGGCCGATCTCGAGGTAGCGAAATCCGCGCTGAACGACGCGCTGGGGCTGCCGCTGGACAGCGGCCATCTCCTCACGACCTCCCTGAGCCCAATAGAACTGCCGGAGCTGACGCTGGCGTCTCTGGAAAAGGATGCCTCCACCACGCGCCCGGAGGCCCGGCAGATCCACCTGGCGGCAGACCTGGCCAAGACGCAGGCGGACTCGGCCCGGAGCGCGCTGCTTCCGCAGGTGACTTTCCGCGCGGCTTTTGAAGCAGACCGCCAACGATTTGTCGATCGAGGCGGGGCGAACTGGCTGGCCTCGGTTGGGTTGCATTGGAACCTGTTCAACGGCCTGGCCGACAAGGCGCGGATCGAGGAATCCAGCCACTGGCTGGAACGCGCCCATGCCGACGAGCAGCGCATGGACTCCGCAGTGCAACTGGAGGTGCGCCGCGCCTGGGCCGATCTACGGGCGGCGCGGGAACGGATCGAGGTGGCAAAAGCGGCGGTGGCCGAAGCCGAGGAGAGTCTGCGGATCACGCAGAATCGCTACGAATCCGGCCTGAGCAACGTTACGGACCTTTTGCGAAACGAGACCGCGCTACTGGAAAGCCGAACCCGGTACCTGGCAGCGGTGCATGACCAACGCATCGCCGCCACTATGTTGGAACTGGCCGCAGGGCGGCTCTCGGCCGACTCGGAGGTATTGAACTAAATGCGATTGATTCTTGTCCCCACTCTTGCTGCGGTTGCGATGTTGAGCGGTTGCGGCAGCAGCGAGCCTCACCCCAAGGCTGCTAACGCTCCGGCAATTCCGGTCCAGACAGCCACGGTCAGCACCCAGCAGTGGCCCAATGTGTACGAGGCCACCGGAACCGTTCGTGCCCGCACGGCCGCGGTGCTTTCGAGTAGAGTCGTGGCGTACGTGCGACAGGTTACCGTTCAGGTGGGCGATCGCGTTCGCGAGGGCCAGCTTCTGGTCACGCTGGATTCGCAGGATCTGGACACCAATGTGCGCCGCGCCGAGGCCGCCGACGCAGAGGTTGTGAGCGCCATCCCTGAAGCCGACAACGGTGTGGCGGGCGCCAAAGCCAACCTGGACCTGGCGCAGAGTACATTCAAGCGCATGGAGGAACTCGCCGCCAAGAAGTCGATCTCGAACCAGGAGTTCGATGAATCTTCGGCGCGCCTCAAATCGGCCCAGGCCGCATACGAGATGGCCCGGTCGAAGCGCGCCCAACTCGATTCCAAACGGGCCGAGGTGCAGCAGGAAATCCGCGCCGCCAGTATCGTGCGCGACTACGCGCGGATCTCGGCGCCATTTTCCGGCGTGGTAACGGCGAAATCCGTGGAACCGGGAAATCTGGCCGCTCCCGGCGCTCCTCTTCTCACGATCGAGCGCGAAGGCGCCTATCGCCTGGAGGCATCGGTGGACGAATCCCGGCTTCCGTTCGTGAAGACCGGGCAGACCGTCGACGTCGCACTGGAATCGTTGGATCGCCGGCTCAGTGCCCACGTGTCGGAGATTGTGCCTGCCGTGGATGCGGCTTCGCGCGCATACATCGTGAAGATCGATCTGCCTGTCGTGCCGAATCTGCGGTCCGGCATGTTCGGACGGGCCTGGTTCCCCATGGGCGCCCGCAAGGTGGTGACGATTCCGCCACAGGCCATGGTGGAACGTGGACAACTGCAATCGGTTTTCGCGATTGAAGACGGCTTCGCGCGCACGCGCCTGGTGACCACCGGCGAGCGCGGGCAGGCTGCCGTCGAAGTGCTCTCGGGATTGAGCGAGGGAGAGAAGCTGGTAAGCCCGGTGCCTTCGGGCCTGGCGGATGGCGCCCGCGTGGAGGTCCGGCAATGAGCGGGGTGCCCTCTGGGCCGCGCCGTCTCGGCCCGGCCGGGCGATTTGCCCAGGCGTGGATTGCGTCCAAGCTGACCCCGTTGATCATCGCCAGCGCGCTGCTGCTCGGCGGCTTCGCCGTATGGAAACTGCCGCGCGAAGAAGAGCCGCAAATCATCGTGCCGATGATCGACGTCTTCGTCGCAGATGCCCGGCGCCTCGGCGCACGAGGTGGAAGAGCGCATCACCAAGCCGATGGAGAAGCTGTTGTGGGAGATCCCCGGCGTCGAATATATCTACTCGACTTCCAGCCCGGGCATGTCGCTGGCAATCGTGCGTTTCTACGTGGGCCAGGATGAAGAGAAGAGCGTCGTCCGCCTGAACCAGAAGCTCGCCGCCAATTTCGACATCATCCCGCCGGGTGGGTCGCGGCCGCTGGTGAAGCCGCGATCCATTGACGATGTACCGATTCTGGCGCTGACGCTTTCGAGCAAGCGGTACGGAGATTTCGAACTGCGCCGCATCGCGGCCCAGGTGGACGACACCATCAAGCAGGTGCCGGATGTTTCCGCGGTCACCTTGATCGGCGGCGCAGCGCCGGGAGATCCGAATTGTTCTGGATGAAGGAAAGCTGGCGGCCTATAACCTGGCGCCGCTTCAGGTGGCCGGCGCACTTGGGCTTTCAAACCGGCGCCTGGCTTCCGGACAGTTCGACACGGCGAACAAAGAATACCTTCTCGAAACCGGCGAGTTTCTGCGAACCGCCGAAGACGTGCGCAACGTAGTGGCGGGCGTGGCGAATGACAAGCCGATCTTCGTCCGCGACGTCGCCGAAGTGAGCGATGGAGGAGAAGAGCCTTCCGAATATGTTCGCATGGCGCATGCCGGGTCCCGCGAGTTCCTACCCGCCGTAACAATCGCGATCGCCAAGAGAAAGGGCACCAATGCGGTCATCGTGGCGAACAACGTACTCCAGCGGATCGAGCCGCTGAAGGGCCGCGTAATTCCATCGGATGTCCAGGTGGATATCACACGCGATTATGGCGAAACCGCGGCGGAGAAGTCGAACGAACTGCTGTTCCATATGCTGATCGCCGTGGTTTCGGTTAGCATCCTGATTGCGATCACACTGGGTTTCCGCGAGTCGCTGATCGTGTTCATTGCCATTCCGGTGACTCTCGCCCTAACGCTGGCGGTGTTCTATCTTTACGGCTACACGCTGAACCGCATCACGCTGTTTGCGCTGATCTTCTCCATCGGCATCCTGGTGGACGACGCCATCGTGGTGGTGGAGAATATCGTGCGCCACTGGCGTATGCCCGCGAACCGCGAGCGGCCACCCTTCGACGTTGCCATCGAGGCCGTGGATGAAGTGGGAAATCCCACGATTCTGGCCACCCTGACAGTCGTCGCGGCCATCCTGCCGATGGCTTTCGTGGGTGGGCTGATGGGGCCGTATATGCGGCCGATTCCAATCGGGGCGAGCGCGGCCATGGTGTTCTCGCTGCTGGTGGCTTTCATCGTGACGCCGTGGGCGGCGGTGCGGATTCTCAAGTCGGGGCATTCGGCAGGCCATGAAAGAGAAGACCTTGTGACGCGAGTCTATCGCGTCGTGATGGGAAAGCTCCTGCACGTTCCGGCGATGCGTTGGGGCTTTCTGCTGGGCGTGGTGGCCCTGCTGCTCGGCTCCGTCTCCTTGTTCTATTTCCAATTCGTCAAAGTGAAAATGCTGCCGTTCGACAACAAGAGCGAGTTCCAGGTGATTGTGGATATGCCGAATGGAACGACTCTCGAAGAGACGGCCCGCGCCACCAACGCTCTGGCGCGAGCCACGCTCGATCAGCCGCAGGTGGTGAATCTCCAAACGTACGTAGGCACTGCGTCGCCATTCAACTTCAACGGGCTGGTGCGGCACTACTACCTGCGCCAGGGGTCGAACGTCGCCGACATTCAGGTGAACCTGCTGCCGAAAGGCGACCGCAAGCTGCAGAGTCACGAAATCGCCAAACAGGTTCGGCAGCGGCTGCTTCCGGTGGCCGAGCAGTATGGAGCCCGCATCAAGGTGGCGGAGGTGCCTCCCGGACCGCCGGTGCTCGAAACCCTGGTGGCCGAAGTCTACGGGCCGGAATTGACACGAGCGCACCGCCATCGCGCGGCGCATCCGCGATTTGTGGAAACGCACGAATGGCGTTGTGGACGTCGATTGGTACGTGGAAGACGACCAGCCGAAGTATCGGCTGCTGGTCGATAAAGAGAAGGCCGCGTTGAACGGTATTTCCGAAGACGACATCGCCCAAACCGTGGCGCTGGCCTCCTCCGGTTACCAGGCGGGGCTGCTGCATTCGGATTCCGCGAAGGAAGACGTGCCCCTGATGCTGCGCCTCGACCGCGCCACCCGTTCGGACCTGGAGAAGATCCAGAACCTCAAAGTAGCCGGACGAACAGGCCGGCTGGTGGCGTTAAGCGAACTGGTGCATAGCCAGGAAGTCGTCGCGGATAAGAGCATCTACCACAAGAATCTGCTCCCGGTCACTTATGTCACGGGCGACGTGGCGGGCGCCATGGAAAGCCCGGTGTACGCCATTCTCAAACTCGGGCCGGAAATGGACAAGTTCCGGGCGCCCGGCGGGTACGCGATCGAGCAACATATGGCGGCGCTCCCGACCGATGCCGAGCACTATTCCATGAAGTGGGATGGGGAATGGCACATCACCTACGAAGTGTTCCGCGATCTGGGGATTGCCTTCGCGGCGGTGCTGATCCTGATCTACGGCCTGGTGGTGGGATGGTTCCAATCGTTCATCACGCCGCTGGTCATCATGGCGGCCATTCCGTTTTCGCTGGTCGGCATCCTGCCTGCGCACGGTCTGATGAATGCGTTCTTCACCGCCACGTCGATGATCGGGTTCATTGCCGGGGCGGGCATCGTGGTGCGCAATTCGATCATCCTGGTCGACTTCATTGAGCTTCGCTTGCAGGAAGGGATGCCGCTCGATCAAGCGGTGATCGACGCCGGAGCGGTCCGCTTCCGTCCCATGATGTTGACCGCGGCGGCCGTGGTGGTCGGCGCCGGAGTGATCCTGTTCGACCCGATCTTTCAGGGCCTCGCCATCGCGCTGATGGCCGGAGAAGTCGCTTCTCTGGCACTGTCGCGCATGACGGTGCCGATTGTCTACTTTGTTGTGAATCGAAGGAGAAAGACTGCATGACCATCGAACGTTACTTACGCCTGATTGCCGGCTTCTTTGTGATGCTGAGTGTGGCTCTGGGTTATTGGGTCCATCCCGCATGGTTCCTGTTCACTGCGTTCGTCGGCTTGAACCTGTTCCAGTCGGCGTTTACCAATTGGTGTCCCATGATGACCATCCTGCGGAAGTTGGGCCTCGGCGCAACTGAAAATAGCGTTCCAGGCGCTTCGGCCAAGCTCTCGTAGGCCGGACTTGGGAGTCGTCATCGTTTGTCGATCGCTTGTTGGCGGAACTGTGAGGAGCAACGCTTATGTCTGACTATTGGGTGCTAATCTCGTCGCAGGAAACAATACAATCGAGGTCCAACCCCTAGATGTCAACACCCAGCTCGATGTGAACGACCTTTTCACTGTTTCATTCATGCAACAGCGCCCGCATTACCGCTTTTCAGTCCTCGCCTCGGCTGAGTACCGCCCATGGTTCCTCACGGCCCGCCGAATGCGCTCGATTCCCTCCGCCGTCTTCGGCTGCATCCGTTGTCCGGCGCTAACGTCACTTGTGAGCCGGTTTTGCCGTAACGCGGTTGTGCTTCTCGTTGTAGATCTGGCGGCTGTTCTTGTTTTCCGCCTTGTTGGCCTGCTGCTTCTGCTGCGCGGTCAGCGCGCCACCGTTGGCGACGCGTTCATTGTGGACTTGCTGGGCTACCTTCGCCTGATTTGCATTGGTGCGAGCCGCCTCGCCTGAGGTCATCTGCCCGCTGCGCAGACCATTGGCGGTGCGCTGTTGCTGGTTGGCTTCGCGGTTGTTCACTTCGTTCGGAGTAACCGTGGCCCCGTTGTGCTTCTCGTTGTAGATCTGCTTGCTTGCTGCATTCTGCTCTTGGTTGACCTGCTGCTTCTCCTGGTTGGTCAGC
Organism: Bryobacterales bacterium; assembly: GCA_963843095.1. GTDB lineage: Bacteria > Acidobacteriota > Terriglobia > Bryobacterales > Bryobacteraceae > Bog-375. Next base: position 16,253 of record CAWJLI010000026.1, on the reverse strand, counting down.
TTTCCGCCGTTCGCCACGCGATCGTCATGGACCTGCTGATCGATCTTGGATTGGGTGCGTTCCGCGCGTGCGGCCTCACCCGAGGTCATCTGCCCGCTGCGCAGTCCGTTGGCGATGCGTTGGTCTTGATTCGCTTCGCGCTCGTTGGGGTGGTATTGACTTCCGGCACTCCGGTCCGCGGCCGAGATCGGCTGCGACTGTACATGCTGCTGCGCGACCTGATGATAAGAACCGATATTCGAAGCCGCCATGGTTGTGGGATGGCCATTGTTCACAGAGGCGAGCTGAGAACGGTCCTGCGCCGCAAAGTTCTGGTGCCGCATCTGGTTCGGGGTGGGCTGGATATGGTCCTCGTGTTCCGCCTGCATCTCCATCGGCGAGGGGTGGGCCGAGATGCCAAAGCCGCCGTTGAAGCTGACGTGGTTCGCATTGACGATGGTGTTTTGTTCCACGATGGTGCGATTCTCGTAGACGTTGGTCACGTGGACGCCGCCGAAGTTCGCCACGGCGCTGTTGTAGGCGAATACTCCTCCCCGCCACTCGCCGCCGACGAATCCGACACCGCCGTAACCGAATCCGTAGTTAACCCCGCCGTAGAACCCGACGTGCGGACCCCAGTAGCCGGCGTGCCATCCGTAAACGCCACCCGCAAATCCCCAGTAGCCGGGGGTCCACAGAAGGCCAACACTCGGCGGGTGCACCCAGACTCCGGGAACCCAGTAGTAGCCTGCGTCACCGTAGGCCCAGTAGCCGGGGGTCCAGATAAAGCCTGGAGCGGGCAGCGGAGGCTGCACGTAGACGGGCAGCGCCGGAGGAGCGAAGCCGACCGAGATAAAGACGCCTGCGCGAGCCTGCGAGGCCGGCAGTACCAGCATGGACGCAACTACCGATCCGGCAAGCAGCAGTGTGCGGATTCTCGATTGAAAAGACATTGTGCTTTCTCCACCTTCCGGAATGCGAGAGGTCTGGAAGCGCCTCATCTGCCCGGAGCCTTTGAGCCTGCTCTATAAAACCCGGGTTTCAGACAAATGTTGCTCGGAAGTTTGGCCCATAGCCTAGAGTTTCCATTTTGGACTTCCAGATCTCATTCAGTATAAGGCGAACCGCCATCCTTCGGTCCTGCGACTTGCAGTTTCTCCTTCGGGGGCCGTTTTCGCCTCCGCAAGACGGGGTTGCCGTCCTGCGCGGAAAACTCAAGATCGCGGACTCGCGGAAAGTTCGGCTTCATGAGAGTCCCACGCCTATTGCGCTTCTCGTCGATCATGATTCGCTGGCGGATGGAGATCAGCCACTGACGGCGGCGTAACGACGACTCCACAACGCACGAACAGCATGTGCGTAGGACAAAGTGGCCCTTTCTTTGCGAGCTACTGAATGGTCAGATCGACTGCGTTGGAGGCTACTCCATCCGCCACCAGGTATACCCGCACGTCGCCAACACCGGCGAGGCTTTTCGGGATCGAGATGTTCACCTGATCCAATCCTGCGTAGGCAGCCACCGATCCGGCGTAGAGAACTGGGACGCTCTCTCCGCTGACGAAGCATTGGACGGAAGCGGCGCCCCGGATTCCTGTGCCATAGAGCTCGATGTACAGTGTGTCGCTCGCGTCGCCGAGGCTGAGTGGCACCGCGAGACAACTTCTGACCGCGGGCGGGCTACAGGTGAATACATCAGGGGTTTCTGTCTGTTTGGATGCCGTAACCAGAAGAGCATCGGCCGCCGCTACGCCCGCGCCATCCATGTTCATGCTGTATAGCCCCGGCGCTGAAGTCGCAATAATCATTGACCCGGTTAGCACCACGGTCGAACCGTGCAACACCGTAATGGTAGCCGGCCCCGGCACAAGGCCAGTCGGAACCAGAATGTTCGCCTGTCCCGAAGAGACCGAGAAGAGTGGCGCAAGCTGCGTATTGGCCGCACTGTCTGTAATCTGAACCGAGACCCCTCCTAGAACCGTGGCAAGCGGTAGCGACCCGCTGACCGTCTGCGAGGCCATGCCCGGCCCGAACAATGCCACGATTTCCTGGGGAGCCACCGGACCCGGACTGTAACTGGCGCTGTTGACCGCCGCCGCCACCGCGGGGGAATTCAGATCCGCCCGCATCACGCTATAAGCGGGCACAGTGACCGGGTTTGCTGAGATCGACGTCTGGACCGATACGGTACCTTGGTTGGACGCCGTGTTAACCGCGCTCGGATCCGAACCCGCAATGAACTGGATCGGAAGCGCTCCCGAAACCGGCGATCCATTTACCCGAATGGTCACCTGTTGCGCTTCCGCCCCCTTGTTCGTGATCACCACGCTCGGCTGCCCGGCCGAACTGGAGTAGGCCTGCGCGTAGAGCGCCGGAATCTGACCGAGACCGGTAGCAGGCACGGTGGCGCCGCCGGTCAGGGTTGTCGAGTCGACTTGGGTCGCATTCCGCATAACGCCGTTCAGTACTGCCAAGCCCAAAGGCTGGGCTGTCAAGTAGTAGCCAAAGTTCAGCGTGAGCGTGTCGATGATGGTGCCAGCGTTATAAGCGTTCTGCACATCGGTGTAGTGAGTGCTCACCGCATAGACACCCCGCGTGCCAGTGAGCGCATGCATTCCCACGTACAGCATGGATGACACGGTAGACATCCGCATGACATACTCAGCCGCGTAGATGGCGCCATAAAGTGTGCCATCGGTCAGCGAATTGCCTGAGCCCAGCCCGTCATTGGAGGGAAGAAACTCCGAGACAAGGAACTTGGTTCCGCGTGGATTCAGCGGCGCGAGATAGCCGGTCACATATGCCGATGACTTTGACGCGAGCACGGCGTTTTCGTCCGCCATCCATTGGCTGAAGCCGCCGGTGCTTTGCGGAGGATAGTGGTGGTACGTCACCGCGTCCCAGTATTGGTCCGGGTAGCTGACGATCGATTCGTTCCAGGCCGGATTTGGATTAGTGTTGCCGGCATCCATGAAAAAGACAGCTACGATGGCGCTGGGGTCCGCCGCTTTGATGGCATCGCGATAGGGTTTCACCTTGGCCACATAGTCGGCCCCCGATTGAAAGAACTCATTGTACAAATAGGGCTCGTTCGCCAGTTCCCACACGCCAACAGGAATGTGATTGGCCTTGGCAAACGCAGCCATCTGCCCGGCCGACTGGGCCGTATCTGTGTAAGCGTTGACACAGACGATCAGCTTTGCGTCCAGAAAATCGGCCCGGTTCGCTCCGGCGACGAACGAGCCGCCTCCTTTCCCGTTGACCCAGGGGACCGACTCATTGAGAAGCGTAGCGATGTCCGTACCCTGAAACTGAGCCACCCAGGAAGGAACCATCAGGCCGGTCTGCCAGTTGAACGCCTGACTGAAGAGGCCGCTCGGATATCTAATCCAACCCGGTGAGAGTTGCGCGGCCACGTTGCTCAACCGGTAATCGAAGAACTCGGCCGGAAAAACCACCTCGTCGTTGAAGCCGCTGAAATTGGGGTTAAGCGGAGTTGCGTGTGTGGTGTCAATGTCGATGGCGGCGGAAAACTGCGCTAACGCGCTGGATCCGGCCACCGCGAAGGCGAGCGGGAGCCAGACGGAGACGATCCTCATGGTTCAAAAAGTCAAACAACGCACCCTGGGCCTGCAATTAGACAAACCCCGGAGCTTACGCGGAGTTGCGCGCCGCAAGGCTCGACCGCAACTTCACCGTCCGTCGTGGTTTTATCGAAGTGATGTGGAATCGAAGCCTCCGCGCCAGCCTCGTCTTGTTGCCCGTGTTTCTGGCGGTGCTGCTCGTCGGACCACGGGCAACTACCCAAACTGCTCCGCCGCCTGCCGCTCCGCCAGGCCTTAATAAGATCCAGCATTTCGTCTTCATCATGCAGGAGAACCGCAGTTTCGATCACTACTTTGGGACGTACCCAGGCGCCGAAGGCGCTCCTCCCGGCGTTTGCGTTCCCAATCCCGCGGGTGGCCCGTGCGTTGCACCTTACCACGATAGCCAACTGGTCAACCAGGGCGGAGCGCACAATTGGGCCAACGCACTGAACTGCATCGATGGTGGGCTGATGGACGGTTTCATCGCGGGTTCATCGCAAAAGCCGGGCGATGTGTTGGGATGGCACGACTATCGTGAGATTCCCAATTACTGGAGCTACGCGAGCCTCTATGTGCTTCAGGATAGCCTCTTTGAGTCCATCACCTCCTACAGTCTTCCGGCCCATCTGTATATGTTGGCGGCGCAAAGCGGCGGATACATGGGTACTGGCCAACCCCAGCCACAGTCTTACTCATTTGCCGAGATTACGGAGCTTTTGGGCAGCGGCAAGATCGATTGGAGGTACTACGTGAACCGCGGCAAGACCGCGGGCGCTGCCGACGGCGGGGCGGCCGACGTCGATTCGGACGAAACAACATACACTTTCTGGAATCCGCTTCCCGCCTTTCCGGTCGTCAAGAACGACGCCACGCAATTTGCCCGCCTGACCAATGCAACCCAATTCTACACCGATGCGCAGAATGGAGCGCTGCCACAGGTGAGTTGGATCATTCCTAATAGCGACCTGAGTGAGCATCCGCCCGCCAGTGTCGCCACGGGCATGAACTACGTCACTGGCTTGGTGAATGCGGTCATGAACTCTCCGCAATGGAACTCGACCGCGATCTTTATCGCGTGGGACGATTGGGGCGGATTCTACGATCACGTGGATCCACCCAAAGTGGACCAATACGGTTTGGGCATCCGGGTGCCCGGCTTGGTCATCAGCCCTTATGCCCGGCAGGGCTACGTCGATCACAAGGCATATTCGTTCGAATCCTGGCTGAAACTCATCGAGGAGCGATTCGGAGTCATACCCATGACGGCCCGTGACAACACGGCTAACGATATGGCCGATGCCTTCGATTTCACCCAGCAGCCGCGCCCGCCAGTGCTGCTGAACCTGAATGGATCTCCGTATCCGCCCACGCCTCAGAATCTGCTCCATCCCGCGGGAACGTTGGTCGCCACCAACTCCGCATACGGCACATACGCGCTCGCCCCTGAAGCCATAGCGTCGATCTATGGTTCCAATCTTGCGGCGGCATCGCAACAGGCTCCATCGCAACCGCCTACAACGCTCGGAGGAGTCACAATCACACTGAAGGATGCTAATGGCGGCGTGTTTTCGGCGCCGCTCTTTTACGTCTCGCCGAATCAGGTGAACTGGCTCGTCCCCGGTGGTGCGACCAGCGGCGTCGCGACTATAACTTTGGCCAACGGAAGCTCGACATTTACAGGCACTGCGGTGATCGCGGCCACGGCGCCCGGCCTATACACCGCGACTTCGACTGGGCAAGGGCCTGCCGCAGCCCAAGTGACAGACGGCTTGACTTACACGAACACCTTTCAATGCATCTCCGCTGGCAATTGCACGCTGCTGCCTATCGACATCTCATCTCGACCTTACCTGATCCTGTATGGCACTGGAATCCGCGGCGCCACGCAACCAAACGTCAGCGTCAAGATCGGAAACATCGAAGCGTCGGTGACGTATTCCGGTGCACAGGGTGGCTACGCCGGCCTCGACCAGGTGAATGTGGCTCTCCCGGTCAGCCTCAAAGGGCGAGGGCAGGTAGTCGTCACCGTCTCGGCAGATGGACAGGCCACTAACATGGGTCAGTTGCTATTTCAATAGAGACCACTGAGGCCGGCCCTGCGGTCCACCGCTCACCCCTTCAGAACTGACGAGTTCCAGTAAACGCCGGCGGCGAACCCGGTGCCAAGCGCGTTTACCAGGACTGATGAAGAAAGTCGGCCCAGAAGGCCGGGCGAGGGAGCGCAAGCCATGGTGGCGCTGCCGCCCTCCGCGTTCGCGACTCCGGTAATTACTGGACCGTCCGCCGTGCTGGCGGGTCCGACGTAATACGCGGTAACAAACAAATCGTTGGCGAGCAGATCGGTGCCTTGAAAACCGCTGCCAAAGGAGTAGCTCTCTTCGAAGTTGTCGGCGGGACCGGCGGATTCGCAGGCGTCCTGAACCGTGGCCGCCAGGCAGCTCCAATAAAGGTAAGGTTGCAGATTATGGAACGGACCTTCGGCGACATCGGGAACGGAAACCGCGGACATGCCGGAGCTGAAGCGGAGTTGATCGTAGAACAGGTTTCCCATCGGGTTACTCGTGCCGGCGCAGTTGTAGCCGGGGCAACTGGAGTCAATCGTGGGCGCTTGCCAATTGGTCTGGCCGAGATATGCGGCGCTGTTCATGTTGGCGAGGAACTGGGTTGCCGAAGCCCAGGTCATCGCGCCGTCTTGAGCGACGCAGAGCGCCGGGCTGGTTGGGGTTGTGCAGAGCGGAAGGCCAAAAGCGTTGGCCGCCGCCAGGTTGGCATTGGCAACCCAGGTAATATCGGTCATTGGATCGTAGACCGTTTGCCCGCCCGGATTCACTTGCAACCCCGTCCCGGCGGCGGCCGGCGTTCCCGGGATTTTGCCTGGAATCATCGGCAGCAGGTAGAGGAAATTGGGCAGCGTATTGGCCCCCTGCCACCCCGTGGCGAACGAAAAGGTGGCGTTGCCAATGCTTGCGCTGGTGCCGGTTGACGCGGACCAATACAGGTAGGGTTGGATGTCGCTGAACGGACCGGCACTGTTGGCGGGGATGGGCACGGCGGTGTTGGGCGATTGGAAGCCCAGTGCATTGTAAACGGAGTCCAGCGCACCCGCCGTGCAACCGAAGCCGAAGTTTTGGCCATTCGGCCCGGTCTTGCCGCAGTTGGCGTCATTGGGCGGAATGGTGGGTAGTTGCCAGTTGTTGTGTCCCAGAAAGTTGGCGGTGTTCACGGCCTGTATCCAGGCCACCGCCGAGGTGTAGTTCATCGAGCCGTTGGGGCCTACACAGGGCTGCGCGCCTGGAGCCGGGCAGACCGGAAGGCCGAACCGGTTGGTGGCCGCGAGGTCGGCGTTGGCGAGCCAATTGACGCCGTTTACGGTGTCGTAAACAGTGGCGCCATCCGGGCTGAGGACCAACGTCGCGCCCGCCTGCAATGGACACATCCCGCAGACGACGAGTGCAACGGCCACGATCATGGGGCGTGCCCCCCGGTCGCGGAGCGCCAATCTCGAAATGCGCATGTTTTCCCCCTCGGCTTTAACGCAGGTTTAAGACAGCACCCAGTGCGGCAGACAAAAAGAGTCTCCCTAGTGCACTCAGTGGATTGTAAAGGTAACGGGACTCTGGAAGGCCCCTCAACACTGCTAGTCTCGCGAATGGTACTTACTGTACGAGTCGCTGGCGCAGCGCCTTGGCTACGGCCTCCGATTTGGAGTGCACGTGCAGTTTCCCGTAGATATTCTGCATGTGGAAATTGATAGTGCTGAAACTCACACCCAATTCGGCGGCAGCGCTTTGGTAGTTGTGGCCTTCCACCAACAATTTCAGCAGCCGCAACTCGTGCGGCGTCAGATCGTGCGCCACGCGCTCCGCCGGACGAACCTCACGGAATAACCGTAGGACACGATGGGCGATCTCCGGAGACATTGGCGCGCCGCCACCCATCATTTCCCCGATGCTCTCCAGCAGCTTAGGGGGCGGGGTCTTCTTAGAAGGTAGCCGTCCGCTCCCGCGCACAACGCCTGGAAGATGCGCTCATCGTCCTCGTAAACGGTGAGCATCAGCAGAGCCATCCCCGGATACTTCGCGCGCAACAAAGACAGGCCCTCGATCCCCGACATACCCGGCAAACCGATATCGACAAGAGCCACCACCGGGACTCGCTCCACGGGCGCGCCAGCGCCTCCTCCATGGATCGGAAAGCGCCGATGCAGCGGTAACCTTCCGAACCGTCGATGAGCGTGGTGAGACCCTCGCGGATGAGACGATCGTCCTCGATGATCGCTACTTTGATCGGGCTCCGGGAATCCGATGATGTTGGTGATCCACTCGTCGCCAATGTTCCAGCCTACAGGAAATCTCCGCTCATTTGCCCCTCAATACTGATAGGTTCCTGGCCCTTTCCAGCCGCACGGTCATCTGCAACGTGGTTCCTTGCCCCGGTGCCGAGCTCAGTTCCAAGCTCCCGCCGAGCGCCGCAACTCGCCGCCGCATGCTGACCAGCCCATGGCCCTCGCTTCCGGCTGCCGGATCGAACCCTCTGCCGTCGTCCTTCAGTCGCAAAACGAGGTTGTTGCCTATGCGATCGAGATCCACTTCAACCCGCGTCGCACCGGAGTGACGCGCAATGTTGTGGATTGCTTCCTTAAAGATCAGATAGACCTGACGTCTCAGGTCTGCGCCAACCTGGAGATCGTGTTCCGCTACCGACGACCGGAATTGGAGCCCGATCTCTTGGCCGCCCAGAACGTCAGTGGCGAAGCGCCGCATGCGGTGCACCAGATTGCTGAGGCGGTCATGATCGGGTGCGATCGCCCACACGATGTCGCTCATCGAGTCCAGCAATTCCCGCGAGATCCCAGCAATCTCGGCAAGCGGTGCCTTGCCCTTGGATGCGGCACCGTCCGCGGTCCTTTGCGCCACCTCGCTGAGGACCGCGATCTGAGAAAGGCTGGCGCCGATATCGTCGTGCAGATCCGTAGCGATTCGAGTCCTGATGTTGGCCACTGCCAGCAGTTGTCCCAGCCGATAGTGATAAACGGCATAGGCGATCAGAGTCAACAGAGTTCCGCACGTAGCCAGGAACCACCAAGTTCGCCAGACTGGCGGCAAAACGGCGAACGCGACGCTGGCCGTTTGTGGACTGATTGCGCCGTCACTGCCCACGGCGCGCACCAGGAAACGATAGGTCCCGGGCGAGAGGCTGGCATAGATCACGGTGCGCTGGTCGGTAAGAGCACTCCAATCCTGGTCGGCGCTCTCCAACATGTACTGATAGCGAAGCGCCTGGCCCGGCAAAAAACCGAGGCCCACGTAGTCGATGCGCAGTGGCGTCTGTGGCAGTCGCAGCCCCGCGACGGCGGACTGCCCCAGATCGGAGATTGGCTGGGCCACCCCACCCACGCTCAGGCCGGTGACCAGCACCGGGGGCGGAGACTGCGGCCGGTCCACAGTGGGGACAACCTGCGAGAGGCCCAACGGCGTGCTGAACCACATGTTTCCCTGCCGGTCCCGAAATGCCAGATCGAGCGCGCCTGGGGCGACGCCATCCGCGGTCGAGTATCGCTGGATGCGGCCCAGGCTTCCCGGTTGTGGTTCGAACCGGTCGATGCCGCGGCCAGTGGCGGCGTAAATGCGTCCCCAGCGGTCTTCGCTCAGGCCGCTCACGTCGGCGCTCGACAACCCTTGCGGGGTACCGCAGACAACCAGATGCGGCCGCTCCGCGGTGGGATCGTCGATCCGAATCAGGCCTCGCGACGTCCCGATCCAAAGCCGTCCCGCCGAATCGACGAACAGCGACGCCGCAACACCAGCGAATTGGTCGCGGTTGTCGAACACGGTGAACCGGCCATGGCGATAGCGCGCCACTCCACCGTGATACAGTCCCACCCAGATGTCGCCCGCGCGGTCCTCGGCGATGACAGTCGGAACCGGCTTCGGCGGCAGACCATCCGCCTCGGAGAAGGCGTGCACGCGCCCTGTGTTCCGCTCCCACAACGCCAGGCCGTCCTGGCTCCCCAGACCAATCGTCCCGATCCAGATGCCGTTGCGCGAGTCCGCGAACACGGTGAAGATTTCGTCGCCAGGGAGGCCGTCACGTTTGGTGTAGACGGCTTTCGGCAGAGCGCCCGCCAACCCTTCCGCGCTGTCCGCGCGCCCAAACCGGCAGAGTCCCTGGCCGGTTGCGATCCACCATTCCCCGGCCTGGTCCTGCGCCGCCACCTGTCCCCGGCCCCATCCGAAATAGGTGATCCGGCTGGGCCATGATGGCCGGATGGGAACAAACTTCCGGCCGTCGAACTTACCCAGATTCATTCCGTCCTTGGTCCGATAGGAGATGCACATTTCGCCCAACCGGCTTTCGAGCAGCGCCGCCACTGCAGGCGCTCCGTCGGTCTCCGTGTAGGTGGTGAACCCGTTGCGGGCCATTTTCATCGCGCCGGAGCCGAAGGTGCCGATCCACAGATTCCCGTCGCGATCTTCGGCCAGCGAGCCCACGGTCCTGGCGCTCAACCCCTGCGCCACTGTGTAACTTTGAAACTCGCGCCCGTCGACAGGTCGCGAAGGAGTCCATTCGGCGAGTCCTTCGACGGTGCCCACCCACAGCTTTCCATCGGCGGTCTCAAGCAGCGATTCGACGCGCGCACCGGGCAGACCGTCCTTCGTCGAGTACACCCTCGTGAGCTTCGACGAGGCGTCAAGATGCGCCAAACCGAGGCGCGTGCCTACCCACAATCCGCCGTTGTGATCTTCCCGCAGAGCCATGATCGAAGTGCTCGGCAGGCCATCCGCTGTGGTGTAGCCCCGCGTGTTTCCGTGCGGATCACGGCGGTAGAGTCCATTCAAGGTGCCGATCCATAACGCTCCGTGCCGGTCGATGGCCAAGGCTGTCACGAAGGGATCGGTCATAGGCACGCCGACGCGTCGAAAGGCGGTATCCCGCGGCCCTAGGTGAAAGATGCCTTGGCCGGTGCGCGTGCCACACCAGATTCCACCTGCTGCGTCCTCTCGCACTTTGGCTGGCCCCAGTTCGCCCTGGCTGCCGCCATCCAGCAGATAACGGCGGAAACGGGAACGGCCGGCGCCCTTCGGGTCGAACCGGACGATTCCGTCGGTGGTCGCGATCCAGTAGTCGCCCGCCCGCGTCTCGAGGAAGTCGGTGACCACATTGCCGGGCAGCCCCTGGTCGGTTTGATAATTCGAAAACTGGTATCCGTCGAAGCGCGAGAGTCCTTCGGCCGTGCAGAACCAGAGAAAATCGTGCGAGTCCTGAACGATACAGAGAATGTGGTCACGGGCCAGACCGTCGGCCGTAGTGTAGGTCCTGATCGGCAGGTGCTTCGCTTGAAGGAGCAAAGCTATTAGGAGCAACTCAGCGAGCTCGATTGGGAAGCGCCTCACTGCCGATCCATTCTAATACGTGCGTCCGAGATCCGTGGCACCCATTCAATCAGCGATCCGCGTAAGCGACCGGGATTGGGATACGAGGTCAGGACAGTGCGACACCCGGGAGTTCATCTTGTGGTCCGCTCGTACTTCGTTAAGAACCGTGCCGAAGAACAGAATGAAAACTGCGTATTCCGATCGCCAAAACGAGGTGCAGGAAACGGAGTGTTCTTTGTTTCCAAGTTGCTGTCGCCTTCCCAAGCTGATCGTCGCGCGACGCTCGAACCGTTGGCCTGAACCCCATAGGCTCTGAATCGCGCCAGTGCCGGCGTTTAGGTACGAGCTTACGGTTGACTAAGTCGATCGAGAAGGCCTGAGGATCGAAATCGTCGCCGATCCCGTAGTGTCCGGAAACTGGATCTGCGGGAATCCGCGATGGTTCCGCCATTGCCCCGCACTCGCGATAATGGGCATGAAGGCCCAGCGAGTTTTCGGCCCATTCCGGTTTCTGTTGATCGCGGTTTTCCGGGTGGATTAATCAACGCCAACTGTAGGTCATTGATTACCTTCGCGGATTACCTTCGCGAGCAGCTCGGCGATCGGCGACTGCACCTCGATGACAATCAGCCGCCGGAGCTTAGCCGTTAAGGCCAAGGTGTTGGGCCCGGAGGGTTCTGGCCCAGATCGCCACCATTGTCACCCCAGAGACATGGTTGGCTTGGCATCGGAAACTGATCCCACAAAAGTGCGATGGAACGGCCGACCGTATTTCGGGGCGACCCCGCATCGGCGGAGAGATCGCGGTCCCGAATACCCTCCATTTACCCTCCATTAATACGTCCGCGGAAACCGTTTATCGTTTTGTTAGCGTTTTTCATGCCCTGAATCAACGCCATGCGCATCCATGTTATTCAAAACAAACCATGACCCAGTTTCCCAAGCGGGACGTCGCGGGTTCGAGCCCCGTCTCCCGCTCCATCTTTTCAATAAGTTATGGCGAAGAGGCAGCTGCTGCGCTAGGCCTTCACGCAGTGATCGCAGTAAAGGCCTCACTGTCAACTTCTGAGAATTCAAGCTTTCCTTTGGCTGACGTCCAGCCCCGGACTTTGGCATTCGCATCGGACATTAACGGTCGACATTGGCACGCTGACCAACTCTCCGGCACGTCGTTCAGGCCGTCGTCAAAGACGATATCCCTGCAAGTAGCGGAGCCACTGGCCTTGTGGGGTTTCGCGAAGCCGGGCGGCGGCGCGCTCGGGATCTCACGTCCCAACGGCGCCGCAAAACCATGTCGTCGTGGAGAACGTGACGCCAGGAGTAGCGTCATTCAATCTGTCGTTTAGGCATTCTGCGATCTCGCCGAACTTATGCCAGTCTTCGATGTCTTCCGCCGAACGCAAGCGCGGCCCTATCGTGGGCGCGCTTGCACGCCGGACACGCCGGTAGATCCTTGGTTAACAGATGGTACTCGTCGCGCGCTGCCGAAATGGGCTGCCCGCAAAAGGTCAACACGTTCAGCGGGCGAATCCTGTGGCGCGTGTTAGTTCGTGTGTGCAAGGCCACACGGTGCCACTCCTCCCTGTCCGGTTGTAAGCGTTGCGACGTGAACCCACGACCAGCCTATCCTTCTACCAGGCTGTCTGATGTTCAAAGGTGCACACGAGGACAAAATCGGCTTGCCGGAGGATTGACTTGCCTAGGATGTTCCTTGGTCAGTCGTGCAGGACGACATTCAGCAAGGAACTGTGAACTTTCAGGCCGCCGTAGTCAACGAAGCCCAACTTGCGGAATCGGTTCATGAAGTAGCTTACCCTGGACCGGGTCGTGCCGATGATCCCCGCCAGCGTTTCCTGGCTGATCTTTGGAATGACTTCTTGGGGTGTCATTATAGCTTGCGGGTTGCGGGGTTGTTCTGGCAACATCCAACTGAATGACCTCCGAGCGCCCAGTTCTGTTTTGTCTGTTGTTGCTGAGCATCGTAAGAGGCGCTGCCGCACAGACTGGCCGAGACGCAGCGCCTCCGAAACCCCCGCTCGGCCTGCCGTCGGTGATCTGGCCCGCGGATAACCCTTATTCCGCGGCCCGCGTGGAACTCGGGCGCAACCTGTTCTTCGATCCCCGCCTGTCGTGGAACGGGAGAGTCTCCTGCGCGACGTGCCATCCGCCAGAGCACGCTTTTGCCGGCGGCGAGCCTCCTCCGCTCGGCGTCGCTGGCACACCATTGCGCAGGCGCGCGCCAACGCTGATCAACCGGGCCTACGGGCGAAGCCAGTTCGTGGACGGCCGCGCGCCAACGCTCGAAGCGCAATACGCAACTGAGCCGTCAAGTAGGTTACATAAAAAGTTACGTATTGCCGGTAGATTCAAAAGAAGTAATGGATCGTTACTTGGCAACAAATATTCCCGGTGTCGCAAGTCGTAATGATCTAGTAGATCAAGGTGTAATATCTAAAGCGCAGCATAAGGGAGTTAAGATACTTAAGGTTCGGTCTCCATTGACATGCGAATCAGAATCTGGTGTATGTGTAATGTGTTATGGATTAATGGCCAATGGCACGCCTCCACGCATTGGAGAGAACGTTGGGGTTATTGATTCACAAGCACTAACTGAGCGTTCAACACAATTGAGTATGCAAACTTTTCATACCGGTGGTGTGGCTGGGGGATCTGCGGGTATTACTAAGGGATTTCCACGTATCGAACAATTGTTATTCGTTCCACAGACCATCGCCGACAAAGCCGTTCTAGCTACTGCTTCAGGACATATTGTATCAATTACTGACAACCCTGCGGGTGGACAGAACGTTAAAATCGGAGATAAGAAATACTATATTCCACGTGAACGTAAATTATTGTATACTGAAGGAGCAATGGTACAAAAAGGGGATCCATTAACTGATGGGGTAATGAAGCCACAAGAATTATCTGAACTTAAAAATCATCTTACCGCACAAGAATATGTAGCTGATGAAATTAACAATGTTTATGGTAATAAATTTGCCCGTAAAACTTTTGAATCCGTACTTCGAGGCACTAGTAACAACGCAGAACTTATTGATGTACCTAAACATGTAGAACGCAATTGGTTGCGAGGTGATATTGTACCACTTACAACAATTAACAAACTGAATCGTGAATATAAGAAAGAAGATAAGCCGCTTATTCAATATCGACCAATATTTAAGTCTATTGAAGTACTGCCACTAGACTCTAAAGACTGGTTAAGTCGTCTAACTACAAACCGCATAGTACAAACTATACAAGATGCTGCAGCACAAGGTATGTCAAGTGATGTTAAAGGTGTTGATCCAATGCCTGCATATCTGTATGGATTAAGCTTTGGACAAAATTTGAAACCTGAACGCAAGCAATTGTATTAATAGAGTAAAAAAGAAAGCCGCTATTCTTCTAGCGGCTCTCCTAATCCAAACTGTACCACAAATAACCTTCCTCCACTAAAACTAAACTCAAAGCATGTAGGTCGTACCTTCTTAAGTAAAACGGGTATTTCCCACCCATTAAACAAACACAGATGCTTGCTAGTTCTAACTGCCTCCACTGACATTATTCCTTTTTGCACGAAGTCAATAGAAATAGTCGTATAATCTCCCCAAAACTTAGAATCCATTAATCCGGCATAGGCTTCAAGATCTGGGTCGGTTGTCAGCATGGTCTTCGGCCGAATGTTGTTAACGCCATCAGGGATGATATCTCCTGTCTTAATTATATTCAGAGTATACAATCCCTGAAGGCGATTAGCAAAATCTATTTCATAGTACATTACTTAATTTTGGATAATTCCCACATGTGATCAAAGGACAAACTGGAACCCTTTCGGGGACCAATACAGGTAATCCTGAGGTTTTTCCATCCTGGATCACCATCAACATTCTTTTCCTGTACGTTTAGTTCTTTGATATTAGGATAGGAATAGACTCCTAGGGAAGTGTCATACGTTCGTGAATTGACAACCGAAACTCCGTGTTTCGTAGAGTTGTATAACCGGTGAACAAGAATGATTCGATCGCATCCAGGATTGGCCTGAAAGAATAATTGTGCTACCAAGTCATCCACACCATATTTCTCAGTCTTTACCAAGATTAGGGCTGACAAATCATTCTTTTCTATCAATTCAAATGACAAACCATCCAGTGGAAATATGCGCCCAGTTGGTTCAATTGTTTCAATGTTGTCATCGAACCAACTAACCTGATCGTAGTAGTATTCCGTACAGGATACTTCACGCGTTTTAAACTTCTCATCTCTGAACGGGAAGGGAAATTTGTTCAGAAAGTTGTTCAATAACGTAGGTTGAATTTGTTTAACTGCGGCATATTTGTTGGCATTCCACTCCGTGATCTCCGCAATGAGCGCAGTAAGTTTAGTGCCGGCCTTGCTAAGGTGCTGCCAAGAGTCTTCGTCCAAAATTGCTCCAACCAACGCATCGTCGGGATTCAAATCATAAATCGGACGATACATTTTCTTGATTAACCATTCTGGATACTGACGACGAAACATATATGCTTGCCCTGATACGGCCAGCACGCTGTTGCGTTCTTCTTGTTTTTGGAATCGTTGCACTCCAAAGCTTACAGCCTGTAAATGCGAATAGATCTTATGTTGCGGGATGCCTTCTTTTGTTAAAGAGCCATCCAAAGCAATGTTCAGACCTAATGCAGCATCACCGGACTTTACCTTGATCGACGCTAGATTCTTTTCGTCTTTAGCATTGACAAAGTTGATTTCCATAGTAGCTCCTATTTTGTGGTTACTTTGAGTTTATCATCTACTAAATCGACCGAAAAATTTTTAGCGTTTTCATCGTCTAGAAGAAGATCTGACATTTGTGTTTCTATTTGTTTCTCCAATACCCGTCGTAATGGACGTGCACCATATTCTGCCGAAAAACCCAATTCCGCTATACGTTCTTCAGCTGCAGACGAAAATACAATCATAAATTTTTCCTGCATCTTTGAAATGTATATCTTTAGAATTTTTTTGATTGAATCTTTCGTTAGAGGTTTAAATGCAATGATGTCATCCAACCGATTGATAAATTCGGGTTTAGCATGATCTTTAAGCGCTGCTTTAAGAAGCGTTTCTTGATCTTCTACCGCCGATGTATCAGAAAAACCAAGTATCCTTTTGTTCAAGACGTTGCTGCCAATATTTGAAGTGAATATCATAATTGTATTACGAAAATCCACCTTTCTTCCGGCCGCATCGTGGGCGATACCTGTATCCAAAATTTGCAAGAATATATCAAAGATAGCAATACGTAACGTAAGTTCGAAAGGTATACGTTACATAA
>CAWJLI010000025.1:0-3527 GCA_963843095.1 Bryobacterales bacterium | reverse complement strand
TGTTATGTCGTACCTTCGGCGGCCCCGTTTGTTGCTTAGGGGGCCGTTCGCCTCTCTGGCAGCTAAAGCGTGAATTTGGCTCATTATGATGCCTCCGGCGGGCACGCCCGCAATTCTCCTCGTCCCAACAGATGCGGCACGAACGGACCGGGATTCCACCGGCGCGGCGGACACCCCTATGCCGGTGCGATGCGATACGCTGGCCCGCCCCGCTACAATGAGGACATGCCGCAATCATTCGTCATCGCGGGCCGCGAATTCCGTTCCCGCCTTATCGTAGGCACCGGGAAGTATCGCAGCTTTCAGGAGATGCAGCGCTGCCACGCAGGCCACCGGCGCCGAAATGGTAACCGTCGCCGTGCGCCGCGTGAACCTCACCGACCGCTCCAAGGAATCGCTGCTCGATTACATCGACCGCTCCAAGATCTTCATCCTGCCCAACACCGCCGGCTGCTACACCGCCGACGACGCCATCCGCACCGCCATGCTGGCGCGCGAAGTGGGCCTCTCCAACTGGATCAAGCTGGAAGTGATCGGCGACGAAAAGACGCTGTTCCCCGACAACGCCGGCCTGCTGGAAGCCACCCGCATCCTGGTCAAGGAAGGCTTTGTGGTGCTGCCCTACACCAATGACGACGTGGTGAACGCGCGCAAGCTGATCGATGCCGGCGCCGCCGCCGTGATGCCGCTGGCCGCGCCCATCGGCTCCGGCCTGGGCGTGCAGAACCCCGCCAACCTGCGCATTCTGCGCGAGATGATCACCGCAGTGCCGCTGATCGTGGACGCCGGCGTGGGCACCGCCTCGGATGCCGCCATCGCCATGGAACTGGGCGCCGATGGCGTTCTCATGAATACCGCCATCGCCGCTCGCCGAGGACGCCGACAAAATGGCCCGCGCCATGAAGCTGGCCGTCGAGGCCGGCCGTCTCGCCTTCGAAGCCGGCCGCATGCCCAGGAAGCTCTACGCCTCCGCCAGCAGCCCGCTCGCCGGAGTGGTGGGTTCGTAAGGGGACGTGGCGCGGGCTGTCGAGCCCGCTGAGCCGAGAGCCATCTCGGCTTTGCCGGCCAGTTGCTCGTACCTCAAGACAATGTCGAGATGACTCTCGACATAGCACGTAGGACTGCGCGCGCCACGGGAGTTCAGTAGCGAACGGTGCCGCGCGCTGCTGCCTGCCGCGAGCGCTCGCCAGGCGTAACGACTCAAGCGGATGCGCCACTCTAGCCTGTCTATTCCTCTTCCCCCACCACCCAGTACCGGCGCGTGCTCCCATCGCCAAACAGGAACTCGTAGATCCGTTCGTATTCGTAGGTTCGCTGGGTATTGTCCTTCTCGACCTTCGCTTTGTAGTCGCCCACGCGAAGCAAGGAGCCGCCGCCTGCTTCCAGCTCGTACTTCTTTCCATCGATCAATACGGTCAAGTGCTGGAAGATGGGAGCGTCTTTTCCCGAGAACGTATTGATCAAGCGCGACGACTGCACGTGGACGGTAATCGGGTAGTCGGCCGGGCTTGGGCCTGGCTTCGCTGCCCAGGCCAGCGCGGGGGCCAGGAGCAGAATTACAAACAGAGCATTCCTCATGGCTCGATTATAAGCTCGCGCCTGAGAATCAACTCCTGCCCCGTGCCCGGACAGACCTGACTGAGGGCGAGACGCCGGCCCCTACCGGACCACCACTTTATCCGTCGCCTGGTTGGCACAATCGTCTTCCACGCGGATGGCGATGGTGTGCTCGCCGGGCGCGGCTTCGAGCACAAGGGCGTAATCGAGTTCCAGGGAGTCGGAAAGCCTGGTCACGGGGGCGGCCACGGTCCAATCGCCGCCATCCAGCGAGTACTCCGCCTTGGTGACGTTGCTGAGCGCGTCGGCGGCGTGCCAGCGCACTTCGAGTTTGCCGCCATTGCGGGTCGCGCTCAACCCGCTGATGCGCGGCGGCGTGTTATCGATGGTGAGAACTTCGCTCACCAGTTGCCCGGTAAGCGCATCGGCGGGCGGATTGGAAGGCGCGTCGGAAGCCGTGATGCGGATGCGGTAATCGCCGTCCGGGAAGGCCGTGGAATCCCACGAAAAGTACTTCTCGGCGAGCTTCTGCTTGAGCGGCTTCCACTCGGTTTCGGCCTCGCCGCGGATCTCGACCGTGTAGGTCATGGAATCGCCATTGGGGTCGGACGCCAGCCAGCGCGCGCCGATCCATCCCTTGGCCCACTGCAAGGCGGGCGTGCTGGTGGCTGGCGCGTCCAGGCTCAGCGCGGGCGCCGGGGCAGCGCGTTTTCCCAGCGGCGGCAGCGTCAGCGATTGCGGTTGCGAGCCGGTTGCCGGTAGCGTGACCGGCGCGGGGAATTTGTAGTTCGCGGGCGTGATTTCGATCTGCTCCACGCGCGGCGCCAGGTTCTTCGACAAGTAGGCCACGTCCACCGATTCCAGTTCCGGCGAGCGGCCTTCCGCGCTGGCGGTGAGGGTGGCCTTCCATTGCAGAAAACGCGTCGCGGCGGAAGTCACGGGCGCGCCCTTGGGATCGGCGATGGCGGCCGACCACGCGCTCCAGTTCTTCTGCGGCTGATCCAGGTTGCCGCTGCGTGTGGCCAGCGCCACCTGCCCGCCGTCCAGGCGCGCCTCGAAGCTGAGCCGTCCCCATTGCGAAAACAACGTGGCGTCGAAAACATCGCTTTCGAGCGTGCCCTCGTGTTCCAGACCCGGCCCGATTTCGTACAGCTTGCCCACGTTGCCGGTGATCGCGTAGAGCCGGCCGCCGGCGCCGCTGGCGAAAGCCGTCACCTGGGTGGAAGCGGTGGTCAGCAGCGCGGCGTAAAGAAACGGTGTTTCGATGCGATACACACTGCCGTGGTTGCCGGCGCCTAAAATGGCGCGGCCTTCGGCATCGAAGCCGATGGCGTAAACCACATCGGCCGCGTTCGTCCAGACGCGTTCCGGATTGCCGTCGGGATGAATGCGATAAACGTCGCTGCCGCCGGTCACTCCCGTGGAGGGCGCCAGCGTCCCTGGCGGAGGCGCCACCACCCGCGGCGCGGGTTGCGGCGCAGCTCCCGGCGCCACTGGCACTGCCGCGGCTGTAGCGGGCATTAATGGAGGCGGTAGAGCCGGCGCGGGCGCCGCCGGCGCGGATTTTCCACCCACCGCGGCGGCGTAGATCGCGCCATCCGCCGCGACAGCCACCGCGGTCACTTCCCGCTTGGCCATCTGGTAGAGCACGAAACCCCGCGCCCGCGGGCGAAATGCGCAGCACCAGGCCGCCGGGTTCGGTGCCGACGATCAGGTTGCCGGTGGCGTCCAAGTCGAGCGAACGCACGTGGGTTTCGTCGCTCTGGAAAAACACCTGCCCCTTGCCGTCCGGAGCCACGCGGTGGATCTCGCCGTGGTCGCCGGTGGCCACGAACAGGTTGCCCTTCCCTTCGAACGCCATGGCCCAGATGTACTTCGCCTTGGGATCGTAAAACACTTCCGGCTTGCCATCGGCCGCCAGGCGGTACACTTTGCCGTCGGGCGAGGTGGCGAAGTACACACGGTCCTTG
>CAWJLI010000024.1:0-34551 GCA_963843095.1 Bryobacterales bacterium | reverse complement strand
ACCCACAGCACGCCGTTGGGTTTGGCTTGGTCCGAGCAGATTTTGGCCACCAAGCGCGAGGCCGCGATGCCGATCGAACAATTCAGCTTGGTGGCGGCGTGGATGCGCTCATGCAGCAGATGCGCCGCGCGCAGCGGCGGACCGTAGAGCCGCTGTGTGCCGGTGATGTCGAGATAGGCTTCGTCGATCGACGCCATTTCGACCAGCGGCGTGAACCCGCACAGCACGTCGTGGACTTTGTGCGAGTATTCCTGATATCGCTCCATGTGCCCGTCGACGAAAATGGCCTGCGGGCACATCTTGTAAGCCGTGCGCAGCGGCATCGCCGAATGAACGCCGAACTTCCGCGCCGCGTAGGACGCCGCCGAAACCACCCCGCGCTCGTTAGGCCGTCCCCCGACCACCACCGGCTTTCCCTTCAGCGCCGGATCGAACAACTCTTCCACCGACACGAAAAACGCGTCCATGTCGAGATGGAAAAAGGTCTTCACTTCCTATCAGGATAGTCTCTGTGGCTGCGCGAAAGTGGCCCTCTGTGGGGCAGCTTGGTAAGCTGCGGTCCGATTGGCAATCGGACCGCGCGGCGATTGTCAATCGCCGCGCAGGATGTCATCCTGCCCCACAGACGAGTGCGACAATATTACTGATGAAGCGCTGCATTAGCGTCTGCTTGCTGCTAACGGCTGCGTGGTCATGTCGCGCGCAGGAAGATCCCGATCCGCACGATCCGAGCGTCATCGCCTTCGAATTGAGCCGGGCCAGCTCGGTGGTTGTCGGGAAGTTCGGCGTGGACCGGTGCTGGCCTTGGCTCGATGGCTGGCATTGCAGCGGAGCCATCCATGTAAAGGAATCTCTGTACGGGGACTTGAAACCGAACGACGCCGTACCGTTTCGCTGGAAGGAGAATTATGGCGGATCCTGCTTGGTGTGCCAGTACGTGAGCAGGTTGAACGGCGCCATGGGTGTCTGGTTCCTATCTAAGAAGAGCGGCTCGTGGCAGTTCAGGAACGCCGACGTTATGCGGTGGCCCTTTTCCGCTGGACAGCCGTGAGGCCGTGGTTCAGTGTATCCGCAGGCGACCCAAGTGATCTAGCTCCCCCCTCAGCTCACCGCTTTCTTCCGAAACTTCTTGATGCCGAGCGACGACCAGACCGATATCGGCAACGGCGAGCGCGCCGGCAGTGATCGTCATGGCGATGTGCGGCACCTGCGGCGCCAGCACTCCGCGCAAACCTTCGCTCGCGTACACCACCGGGTTCAGCAGCACCGCGTATTGCAAGCCGGGGAACGCGCGGAGGAACGACCACGGATAGTAGACGCAGCCGAACATCAGCATCGGCGTCAGGATGATGCTGAACATGAGCCCGATCTGCGTCGCGCCCACGCTGCACCCGAGGGCCAGGCCCGCCGGCGGCGGCGAGCAACGCCACCAGCAGGCAGAACATGGCGAACGCGAACGGATGCGCGAAGCTGACACTGGCGCCGGAACCCATGGTCAGCCATGCGGCCGGAATCACCACCAGGCCGGCCACCAGCGCCTGGATCATGCCGGCGATGATTTTCTCCACCGCCAGCCAGCCGTTTTCAATCGGCGCCAGCAGCCGGTCTTCGATCTCGCGGCTGAATTGAAACTCGGTGATCAGCGGCATCGCCACCGCCTGCACGCCCGCAATCACCATGCTGATGGCGATCACGCCCGGCAGCAGCACGCTCTTGAATCCGGCCTGCATCATGCCGCCCGAGGTAAGGACGCGTCCGAAGACGAAGGTGAACAGCAGCGGCTGAAGCAGATTCTGCACCAGCACCATGACCAGGCTGCGGCGGGCGACATGACCGTCGCGTGACAGCAGAGCGTAAAACGTTTTCCAGTTCACTCGCGCAAGCTCCTTCCGGTGTGGTGCAGAAACAGATTTTCGAGGCTCGGCTCCTGAATGTGAACGTCGTGCAGTTCGGCGCCGGCCGCTTGCGCGGCGTTGACGATCGGGCCGATCAGCGGGCCGCCGCGGTCGGCGTAAATATCTGCCGCCGCCGGATCGGTTGAGTGCACTTCGGTCACGCCGGGCAGTTCGCGAAGCTGGCGGAGCAGTTCTTCCGGCGCGCGGTCGAAACGCACACGCAGCACGTAGCCGCCCGGAATCGACGATTTCAGCTCGCGCGGCGTCCCCAGCGCGATGATCTTGCCGTGATCGATGATCGCCAGGCGCTGGCACAGCTCGTCGGCTTCCTCCATGTAGTGCGTGGTCAGCACGATGGTCTTGCCCAGGCTGCCGTAGCCGCGGACGATCTCCCACAGCATCAGGCGCGTCTGCGGATCCAGGCCCGCCGAAGGCTCGTCGAGGAACAGCACCTCGGGATCGTGCATCATGGCGCGCGCGATGGAAAGCCGCTGCATCAGGCCGCCGGACAATTCGCGGACCATCTGGCCGGCGCGGTCGGTGAGCTTGAACTTCTCCAGTTGCTCGTCGGCGCGGTGGGCTCGCTCGCGGGCGCTCTGGCCGAAGTAGGCGCCGTGAAACAGCAGCACCTCGCGCGTGGTCAGGGCAAAATCCAGATTGGGCCGCTGCGGCACCACGCCAATCAGCCGCTTGGCCTTCACCTGCTGCTTCCAGACGTCGAACTCGCCGACGAAAGCGCGCCCGCTGGTGGGCTCGGTGCGGGTGGTCAGGATGCCGATGGTGGTCGACTTCCCCGCCCCGTTCGGTCCCAGCAGGCCGAAGATTTCGCCGGCCGGAATTTCCAGCGAAACGTCATCGAGCGCCAGGATTTCGATCTTCTTTTTCTTCTCCTTCCGCCCGCCGGAGCGGGCAGGACCGAAGGAAAAGCCGCGAGCGCCGAGCGCGGAGGGCGCCGGCGAATCATAGACCTTGCGCAGATTCTCGATGCGAATCCCAATTCCCATGGATTACGCTTCCTTCTTCTTGCCTGGATACATTAGATTCACCTCGTGGCGGGCGCGGTGCCGGAAGCTCACGCCGGCATCCGGCCGCGCGTTGTTTCCGTACGATATATCAAACCGCATGTTCAACGCAACAGAGGGAAGGGAGCCCGAGAGCCGCGCGACGCTCTTCACGCCTTCGGGTACCGGTCGCTGCACGCCTTCGAGCAGAAGTGTATGACTTGGCCATTGACGGTGCGGGTCAGACTGGCCGCGGTCGAGACATAGGTGCCGCAGACGGGATCCTTCTTCAATTCGCCGCCGGCCTGCACCGATGGCACGCCCTGAGAACGCGACGCAGGCGGCTGGCGGTACCGGGAGAGGAAATTGCCGAGCAAAGACCGGATGACGAGGAACAGCAGAATGGGGAAAACAAACTCGACGAAAAATGCTCGAATCATGAGATCGGGGCAGAAGCGCGCCGCCTCTGCCCCGGGTTCTGCACACTGCTACTTCTTTTTCTTCTTGCCGGCGTCGGGGTTCTTGTATTCCGTCTGGAGCGTGGCGCCCAGCGTACCCAGCAGAGCCTTGGCTTCCTGCGCGTGCGGGCCATCCGGAGTCAACTCCAGATACTTCTGGAAAGCTTCCGCGGTGCCGGGAACGAAAACCGTCTTCCCGTCCTTGTCTAGCGACGCTTTGGCCATCAGCGTGAGGCCATATTGATAGAAGGCCTCGGCGTAGGGCGGCGTGATGGAGATCGCCTTCTTGAAGGTTTCGCTGGCTGCATCGTTCTGGCCGGCGTTCACTTCAAGCGCGCCAAGGTTGTAATAATACTGGCCCGCGCCGGCCGGGTTGATGGTGGCGGCTTTCTCGAGTTCGGCCTGCGCCTCGGGGAACTTCTTGCCTTCCGCCAGCGTCAGCGCGTAGTTGTTGTGGAGGCCGGCATCGTCGGGGTTGAGGGCGAGCGCTTTGGTCCAGGTCTCGGCTGCCTTCTGCATGTTGGTGTCAAAGTCGGCGCCCGTCTTGGTCTTCGCCAGTTGCTCGTAAGCCTGCGCCAGGCTCGCCCACACAGCGCCCTGCCTGGGGTCGATTTCCCCGGCCTTACTGAAATTCTCGATGGCCGCGTCGTACTGCTTGTTGTCCATGGCGGCCTTGCCCGCGTTATAAGCATCGTTGAGCGCGGCGTTCTTCTTCATGTTTTCTTTCTGCTTGTTGACGTATTCCTCCAGCGCCTTCCTCTGCTCGGGAGTCATGCTGCGTTCCTGATCTTTGGAGATGCCACCGCCGGCCGTCGCGGCCTTTTGTATGGCGGCCGCGTTGTCGGCAGCGGCTTTCAGGTCGAAATTCACGATTTTGCTCGCTGTCGGGCTGGTCTTCACGCCGTTCATATGGTCCTTCTCCACGTCGCCTATAAGACACGTGACGTCGTAGGTGCCCATCAGCAAGTTATAAATGTAATGGCCTTTCTTGTCAGTCTTGGCGCTGTACGGTTTCTTGGTCTTAATATCGACGCGTGAGATCTGGATCACGGCTCCCAGCACGGGGTTGCCGTCGGTGCCAGTCACGACTCCTTCGAGCGTGGTGATTTGGGCAAAAGATGGCAGCGCAATCGCCAGCAGCCCGGCCAGGCTCACAGCCATAGTGCGGATCTTCATGGAACCTCCAAACTTGAGAGTTGCTTGTATGAAATTCGAGTATACCGCACTTGACCTGTATCACCCTTGCAGCGGCGCACGCAAGCGTTAGGGCATCGGGGCGAGTGCTATTCGCCGAACAGACCGATCTGCGCTTCCGGCGCGGCCTTTTCCTTGCGGCGTTTGAGCGGACTGCCCACCACTCCCAGCACTTCCACCGAGCGCAACGCCGGGCGCGGCAGAAACACCCTCTGCTGCGCGCTATAGGGGTGCGGTGGAATCACGCTGAATCCGTATGGTTCGACCGGCAGCAGGTTATTGGGCATGATGCCTTCCATGACTTCCCCGTCGTGAAAGGTGAATCGTATCCACAAGCCCTCCATCTTCGGGCGATTGAGGAACACGGGGCGCTCGACCTCCGCCGCGGCATCGAAATCGCGCACAAAGGAGACGCTCTTGATCTCGACATAGGGCACGTGCACGATCTGGCCCTCGGTGGAAAGCAATTCAACTCCCGTAGGTTGAAGATAAGAAAGGGGATTGACATACCCAGCGAGACTTTCCCGCTGGAACCGCCGGATCACAGCCTTTTTGGTGGTGGAAGTGGCCAAGGGTCGCCTTTTTTGTCAATTATGTTTCAATCATTTCGGCGCTTATTGTATCATTGGCACGATGGTAGAAGCGCTTGCGGAGGAAGCGGCCGGCCTGAAAGGCCATGCGCGCGCGTTTCTCAACTACTGCCGCGTGGAGAAAGGCCTGTCGGCCAACTCGATCAGTGCCTATGGTGCAGACCTTGAGCGGTTTATCGTTTCTATCGGCGCCCATTCGGATCTTCCTGGACCGGAATCGCTTCATCTCTATATTGACAGTTTATATCGGGGTGAGTTAAGCAATCGTTCGGTGGCTAGGCATCTGGCCACACTGCGCTGTTTTTTTCGGTTTTTGCTGCAGGAGAGTGTTATTGACTGGGATCCAGCCCAGGAGTTGCGGCCGCCGCGGCAATGGCAGACCATCCCTAAGTTCCTTAATCTCGGGGAAATAGAGAAGCTGATACAAGCCCCCGATACCGCCCGGCCCACCGGTCTGCGCGACCGTGCCATGATCGAGCTGCTCTATGCTTCCGGCCTCAGGGTTTCCGAACTGTGCCGGGTGGGGGTGGGCGACCTTGACGCCCGCATGGGCTACGTGCGGGTGACCGGTAAAGGAAACAAGCAGCGCCTGGTACCGGTGGGGCGGGAAGCAATTGGCGCCGTGGAGCGGTACCTGGCGGAGGGCCGTTCAGCCCTGCTAAAGGGCCGCGCCAGCCGCTACCTGTTCGTGACCGCGCGCGGCGGCTGCCTCACCCGGCAGGCATTCTGGAAATTGCTTGCCGGTTATGGACGCAAAGTGCAAATCTTCCGCGGGCTGACTCCCCATGTTCTGCGCCACAGTTTCGCTACCCACCTGCTGGACGGTGGAGCGGACCTGCGCAGCGTTCAGGTCATGTTGGGCCATGCCGATATCTCGACCACCCAGATTTATACGCACGTCATGCGGTCGAGACTGCGCGAAACGGTTCAGAAGCATCATCCCCGCGCCTGAGGATCGCTTACGGGAATTCGGGCGCGGGCCTTGTCGGTAAGTTCGAGAGCGCACTTCGATGAGCGACTACATCTATATCTTGGAAAGCCACCTCAGCCCGGATCAGAACCGCGTCCTGGGTGAGGTGATGACCGCCGCGGGACAGGCCAACCTCAACCTGTTCCTTACCGGCGGCGCGATGCGCGATATGCTGGCTGGTTTCCGGATTCGCGATCTCGATTTCGTGGTGGAGGGCGCGGCCCTGAAGCTCGCCAAGACGGTGGCCGAACGCTCAGGAGCCACCATCGTCTCGGCGGATGAGAACCGCAAGAGCGCGGAGATCGAGTTCCCCACCGGCGCCACCGCGCAAATCGCCATGTCCCGCCAGGAGAAATACCCGCGCGGCGGCGGCAAGCCGCAGGTAACGCCAGCCACAATTCAGGAAGATTTGCGCGGCCGCGATTTCACCTGCAACGCGATCGCGCTTTCGCTCAATAAGACTTCGCGCGGGTTGCTGCTGGATCCGCTGAATGGCCTGGCGGACATTGAGCGCCACGAATTGCGCGCGGTCAGCGCGTACGGGTTTTACGATGACCCCACGCGCCTGCTGCGGCTGGTGCGATTGGGCGTGCGGCTGGGCTTCGCGACCGAGGAGCGCACCGGGATGCAGGTGGCCAACGCCCGCGAAGCCGGGGTAGAGAAGGCGATTCCGCCGCGCGTCCTGGGAGCCGAATTGAAGCTGATCGGCATAGAGGATAACGCCGCCGGGATCATCGAGGCGCTGGCCCAGGCCGGATTGCTGGCCCTGTTCTCGCCCACGCTGGCGGAGGGCCACGCGCACCGCGCCGGCCTGGCAAAATTCGAGAAGATCGCCCACATGCTGCCCGACGAAACCGAGACCCGCGCCGCCCGCTTAGGGCCATTCCTGTTTGCTCTGACGGAAAAGCTGAGCCCGCGGGAAAAGCAGGCGCTGGCCAAGCACCTCGAATTCTCCAAAGCCGACACCAACCAATGGCTGCAACTGGAAACGCGGTCGAAGAAACTCGCCGCCGCGCTGCGTTCGCCGCGCATTCGCAAACCTTCGCAGGTGTACCATTTGATTTCCACCGCCGAGCCGGACCAGGTGATGTTTCTGCTGTATGCTTCCACGCTGAAGCCGGTGCAGGATCGCCTGCGGGCCTATTTCCAGAAGTATCTGCCGGCGGTCGAGGAAATCACGCCCGAGGAGTGGGCCACGGTGGAGGCCAAGCCATCGCGCCAGCAAAAGGCCCGTGAAGAATTCATCGCTAACCGGCTGGACCGCCGGCCGCCGCGTAAGCCGGCGCCCGAACCGGCGCCACCGCCGGCCCCCGAACCGTTCATGGCGCGTCGCGCCCGGTAGGGTCGATGCGGGATTGATCGCAGCGCCCTAATCAGCGCGCAGCGGCCGGGCTGGCGGTGACCTGAACCGTCTTGCGGTCGCGAGCCGCGAGCGATAGCGGCGCGGAGTTGCCCGCGGAAGTGCGGACAAAGTCCGCGTCCTCGATGCGGCCCAGAGGAGCCGCTGTCCACGCCGCCAGCCGGTAATCTCCCGGTGCGAGGGAAGCGAAGTAGAACTTTCCCTGCGCGTCCGCCGTGCCCGTCCTCACCGCGGCCGAAGCTCCGCCTGCGGGCGCCAGCGCCACCACCGCATTCGGAACCGGTTTGCCCTGAAGATCGACCACCGCGCCATTCAAGCGCGCCGCCCCGGAACTGACGGTGATCTCCAGCAGGCCGGGAGTGCCGAAATCGATGGTTCGGCCAGTGATGGGCTGGCCGCCATGCAGAATGGACTTCCAATAGTAGTCCGGCTGAAGGTTATCGCCGAGCGTGTAGGTGATGGGCGCAACGTCGGTCAGCGTGAACGTGGTATCGCCGTCCATCACGTTCTGATTGATCTGCGGCAGGCCGGCGATGGTCGGAGCCAGGCTGAAGTAGACCGAGCCGCGCCCGCCCTCCATCTTGAAAGCGGCGCGGATTTCGCGGTGGCTCGCCAGGTCGACCGTCAAACCGTCGATGTGCTTCTCGCCGACCTCGATCGATTGGGCCGCGAACCGCGAACCGGGGAGACCCCTTGCGATGACATAGTACGACCCGGGTCTTACGCCGGAGAACTCGAACGCCCCCTCCGGGCCGCGAATCGCCGACGGCTCGTCCAGAGGGAATCCATCGCTTGCCTTTTTCGGAACCAACTGAAGCGTGTACCTGCCGCCCGGCTCCTCGCCGGTCACTTTGCCGCGCACCCGGACTGTGGGAGCCCGCTGCATCTTCATGTCGATTCCCGACACTTCGGCACCGGAGGCCACATTCACCGGCTTGGCCGTTTCGACCTCTGCGGCGTCCGGGTAGAACTGCGCGCGGTACGTCATATCCGGTTGCTCGGGCAGGGCCTGCTCGAAAGACGACCCACCGCGGTTGCGGTAGAAGGCTCGGACTACGTAGCTTCCGGGCT
Source organism: Bryobacterales bacterium (assembly GCA_963843095.1). Taxonomy (GTDB): domain Bacteria; phylum Acidobacteriota; class Terriglobia; order Bryobacterales; family Bryobacteraceae; genus Bog-375. The sequence goes on along the minus strand of CAWJLI010000024.1, from coordinate 26,012 downwards.
GGAGGTTGGCGATGCGGTACTCTCCCCGGTCGTCTGTGCTATTGCCGGCGACATAGCGCCACCTCCACGCTCCGAGGTTGTCCGCGGTGCGGTAGACCGACACCGACGCGTGCACCAGCGGCTCGCCATTCTCATCCACGATCTTCCCGGTAATCACCGCTTGCGGCGAGATCTTCACCATTACACCGGTCAACTGCTGGCCATCGCCCACGATGCTTAAGTCCTCCGTACCGTTGGGATCGGGCCTCGACGCAGCGTACCCCGGGGCCTGCGTGTTGATGCGGTAGACACCGGGCTCGACGTTGGAGATAGAGAAGCGGCCGCGGTCGTCAGTCTCCGCGTTGTAGGGATTGTCGAAGGCCCGGGATGGCTGCACGAATCCGTAATAATAGACGCCTCCTGTATGTCGCAACGTGACGGAGGCGTACTTCACCGGCGCGCCGCTCTTCGAATCCACCACCGTTCCGGCGATACCACCCAGCGGTTTCGTCGGTGGCACGAGACCTAACTGTTTCTGCGTGTCCGCGAGAGAAACGACGGTGAGCTTGGCGATCTCGTGCGAGCCGGCCGTGAGTTTGACCGGCGTGGCCCTGGCGGCAAAGGGTTTCAGAAAATCCGGCGCCAGCAGGTTCATATCGATCGCCTCCCAAGCGATCGCCTGGTACTCGCCCGGTTTGACGCTGAAGGCGAAATCGCCACCACGGCTGGTGTGGGTCTGCTGGGGCCAGCCAGTCGCATCACCCGAGATCAGGGTCACCACCGAGTCGGGTGCCGCTTTCCCGTCGGCGTCCACCACGGTGCCGGCGAGTTCCGCCACGGCGGTGCTCAAGACGATTTCCAGTTGCTCACCCGACGTGAGGTCGGCGCCCTCCGGTGGAACCGGCCGGCCGCCATAGCGGACTTCCTTCACGTAACAGGTTTGCGGCAGGCCGTCCACGTTTACGCTGGCGGGAACAGGGAGGACATCCTTCAGGGTGAACTCGCGGCCGGCGATGCGCACGGGTTGTTGACTCCTTCCCTGCGCGGACACCTGCATAGTCAGCCTGACCCTCGCATTCCCCAGATCCACCGGTGTCTTCTCTTCCACGATGACGGAGCCCTGCACATCGCGAGCGGCGTCCAGGTGAAGGACGACGCCCTCGATAGACTTGTCGGACACGTCGATGGGCTTGACAGCGGCCATCGCCGGGCCCGAGCTCGGCTCGGCCAACTGAGCCGTCAGGAAATAGGCGCCCGGGAGCACACCGGTGATCTCGAAAGTGCCATCGCCGGGTTGCATCGTCGGCGTCATGTTTCCGTAACGATCGAATCGTGTGGCGTCGCGGGGAACCAGGTTGACCCAAGGCATCATTCTGCCGTTGAAGCCGCCGCCGTTGCCGCTGCTGCTAGCCGGCATGCCTTCCAAACGTCCCCGAATGCGTACCGTCTTGGCCTTCCGCAACCGGATGTCGATCCCATTGACCTCTGCGCCGATGTCCACGGTCACGGACGTGGCCGTGCTCGCATCGGGCGCGCTCGGGTAAAGTGTCGGAATATAGGTCAACTCCGGTTCGCTCGGGGCAGGCCGGTCGGGATAGTACGTCATGCCCATGTTGTTGCGCCAGGTAGCGCGGACCAGGTAACTGCCGGGAGTGACGCCGGCGACGCGATACTCGCCGAGGTCATTGGTCTGGGTCATACCCGGCGTGCTCCAGCCGCCGATGCCGCCCCGTCGCGGCTCGTCCCGGCGCAGGAGGGCAACCTGGGCGCCTTGCACCGCCTCGCCGTCTTCATCGAGCACCTTCCCGGTAACCACGGCCTGGGGGGTCAATTTCACGATCACCCCTTTGAGATCCTGGCCCAAGCCAATTACCACCGATGCATTCGGGTAGCCCTGGTAGGGCAGCGTCACATATCCCTGATGCTGGGCGTGGATCTGATAGTTTCCGGCTTCCAGGTCGTGGAAGATGAAGTTGCCCTTGGCGTCCGTTTCGGCCGTGAGCGGACCGTTCTGGGAAGGCGGTTGACCCGGCCGCGCGAACGTCATCCCGCCTTGCAAGTTGACAGAGGCCTTCTTGATTGGGGCGTTGGTCTTCGAATCCACCACTTGGCCCTCAATGCTCCCTTTCGCGGGCGCAACCTGCCCGAACACGGCGGGAACGGCGGCGCACAGGCATACGAGTAGGACTGATGCGTTTTTCATTGGATCCTCGGCAACATAACCCAAGAGCCGGCAGAGCCGAAGCAGTCGCTCATCGAGGAGCGACCAGCTTCCGGCTTTCTCCAGCCGTGATCATTGTGAGAGTAACGGTTTGCCGCTCGCCCGCCACCAGCGTCACGCCACTGGTCCTGGCGGCGAACGGCGCCAGCACATCCGAATCCTGGGCCTGCAGGTACCGGGCGTCTTCCGGCGTTTCCCAGGCCAGCACCTTGTAGCGGCCGGGCAGGACAGCATCGAAACTGAAATTGCCCTGTGCATCGGCAAGCTCGTTCCGCGCGCCGGAAACGCTCAAATCCGCCGGGATCAGCGTCACCTCGGGGTAGGCTGCGGGCTTGCCGGCAGCGTCCACGACGGCCCCGGCGAGGCGCGCGCCGCCGCTGGCCAGCCCAATCGTGAACGACGCATCCGACTCAATAGCGAATCCCGCTCCGTCAACCGGCTTGCCGTCGAGGCGAATCGAGCGGACGTAGTAACCCGGCGGAAGGTTCTCCACGGCGATCATGTAGTGGATGGGCATCAGGAGGTCGAAAGCGAAAGTGGCATCCTCCTGCACCGTTGCACGGAGATTGCCGCAGCAGGGAAGATCGAGCGGCAGCAGCGCCACCGTAATTCCCTTGAGAACCGGCGCCCCGCCGTCTTCGACGTAGATCACGCCGCGCCCCTGGCGGGCCGGCGCGAGCCTCACAAACACACCGTCCATGTCGCCGCGAACCTCCAGTTCCTGGAAGGCGGCAAATTTCTGGTTCTTGTCGGCCACGCTCAGAATATAAGAACCCGGGGTTACATCCGCAATCTCGAAGGGGCCCTGGAACCCGGCAACCACGAAACCGGCCTGCACTCGGTCCGAAGGGCCGTCTCCGCGCGGGTTCAAGCCTATCTCCAACTCGCCGAGAGTCTTGCCATCCGGCGCCAACGCGCGGCCGCGGATCCGCGCCACCGTTCCCTTTCGCAGCGAGAAGTCGACTTTGCGGATTTCTTTCGAAGCTATCGTGATCCACTGCGCCGCTCGATAATCCGTCGTGTCGGGAAAGTAGAGCTGCGGAAGATCCTTGGCGTCTCGAGGAGGGGTCACGCGCAGCAGATAGCTGCCGGAAGGCACTCCCGCGATGCGATACTCGCCCCGGTCGTCTGTCTGGCCAACCCCCGGGCATAGAATGAAATGCGACTGGCGGCTCTGCCTGTAACTACGGCGGAGTACCCGCACGTTGGCACCCTGTACTGGCGCGCCCGCCGGGTCCCGGACCGTACCGGTAAGGACGGCGGCGGCTTCCAGTTTCACCACCACGTCCTTCACGCGTTGGCCGGCGGCGACAGCCAGCAGTTGGGTCGCGCGAGTCTCGTAGCCCCAGTTCGACGAGGCATACCCGTTCTTCGAAGCGAGGACGTCATAGTTGCCGGCGTCCAGCCCGGAGAAGGTGAATCGTCCATTCTGATCGGTCTCGGTGCGAAGGACAGGTGCGGAGGATGGACGATCGCGCACCCCCAGATAGGTGGCGGCAAAAGGACCAGAAAGCGTCACCACCGCGTTTCGCAATGGAGCCTTTGTGTCGGCAGCGACGATCAGGCCCTCGATGGCTCCCGTTCCCTCTTTGCCAAAGGCCGGGATCGTCAGGCAGAAAACCGTGGAAAGACCCAAAGCGAGTAAGGACTTCATGGCCATCTCCAAGTACTGGTATACACAAATGGTACCGCCGAGGGCAATTATAACGGTCCTATTATCCGAATATTTATGTTACGGGACGTGAGATTCCTCACGCACTCGCGGGGAGTGTCAGTGTGGGCCCTAGCATAAGAAGCCGGGGTGGCGGCGGAATCCCGCGCCGCCTGGATCCTCAGACCTCGGCTGGGGTGACTGGAGCCTTTTGGTTGGCTTTTTTCTGCCGCCGCGGCAAGCGGGACTTGTTCTTTTTCTGAAGTTTCGGTACCTTCTTCGACTTCGTCTGCGGCGGCGCAGGAGCAGGTTCGGCGGCTGCCGCCGCCGGTGCTTTCTTGCCTGCGGCGGCGCCTACGGCCTTTGCCGGAGCGGCTAAGCTGCCGTCTTTGGTTGCCGGTTCGGTAGTCTTTTTGCGCTCTTTGGGCTTCTGTTCATCTGCCATAATTCCCTCGAAATGGCGTTAGTACGCCAGTGGCCATGATAATCCACTTTTGAGACTTGACAGACCCTCGTTGTGCGGCTCCAGGTAAAAGACCTAGCGCGGATTGGTTAAACCCGGCGCGCCACCCACGCGGGAGAGCAGCGGCTGCGACGGCCGTGTGCCGGTGGCCACGGCCAAACGCCGCTCCATCGCCGCCCCGGCCGTGCGGAATTCATGCTGCACCATGCGAACGGCCGTGCGCCGGCCATCCGAACGGACAATCTTGCCATATACCAACAGTTGCAGCGGGGCCACGTTATGCAGCATCACGGGCCAGGTGACCGAAAGCTCCACGTTGAGGCCTGTCGGCAGCGGTCGCCCGGCATCGAAGAGGATTCCGCCGCTGGACAGATCCACCGTCCGGCCTTCGCCGCTTTCCAGCAGGCGCCGGCGCCGGATCAGCTTCCAGCGCACCTCCAGATCGAGCCCATAGCGCTTGTCCCGACGCCGATCTCCGGCGATCGTGTCGAATTCCTGGATGGTCTCGTCCCAATCGTCCGCGGCGCGCATCGTAGCCTATCCCGATCCCGTCTTCAGAAGTAGTCTACATTATGCGGACACGCGAAGTTGCTCTAAAGTCATGGCGGTACGTACGGGGTAACAGCGGTTCTACCACGTTACCTGTTAACCCTGCTGGCCAAATGTTAGCTGGAGCCCTGCTATCCTCAAAGGAAGTGCAGGAGCAATAAACTGCGATGGAACACCGTTTAACCCTGGTACTGCTGCTCGCGGCCGCTCTCCTTCCTGCGCAGGACTTGAAGGAGTTCGAGAAGAAGGTAACGGAATTCACCTTGGCCAATGGTTTACACTTCACCGTGGCGGAGCGGCACGAGGCCCCTGTTGTATCTTTCCACACATTTGTGAACGCGGGCTCCGCGAACGATCCCGCAGGCGAGACCGGCCTCGCCCACATGTTCGAGCACATGGCGTTCAAGGGCACCGAAAGCATCGGCACCAAGAACTGGGCCGCCGAGAAGAAAGCCCTGCAAGATGTGGAAGACATCTACGACCAACTGGAAGCCGAACGCAACAAAGGGCCCAAGGCCAACCAGAACAAGCTCGATTACTTGCGGATGCAAATCAAGCAGGCGATTAACGTGGCGCAGTCCTACGTGGAATCGAACGAATACACCCGCATCATAGAGGAGAACGGGGGCGCCGGCCTGAATGCAGACACCTCCTACGATTACACGGAGTACTTCTACAGCCTGCCTTCCAACCGCATCGAGCTCTGGTTTCTATTGGAGTCGCAGCGTTTTCTGCACCCGGTGTTCCGCGAGTTCTACCAGGAACGCGACGTGGTGCAGGAGGAAAACCGCATGCGCAACCAACCCGGCTCAACCGGGCAGCTACTGCGGGATTTCGTGGCCACCGCCTTCGCGGCCTTTCCCTATCGCAATCCGCCAGGCGGCTGGCCCAGCGACGTGGATAACCTGCGGCGCGGCATGGCGCAGGCGTTTTTCGACACATACTACGTGCCCGCCAATATCAATCTCGCCATCGTCGGCGATGTGGAACCGGCTCAGGTCCGGCGCCTGTCGGAGCGGTACTTCGGCCCCATGCCGGCGCGTCCGCTGCCGCCGCTGCTGCACACCGTCGAGCCGGCCCAGGACGGGGAGAAGACGGCCGTCGTGAAATCGCAGAGCCAGCCCCTGTTCGCCGCCGGCTTCAAACGGCCCGGTCAGGACGACCCTGACGATCCGGTGTACGAGGTTATCTCGCTGATCCTGTCGGGCGGCCGCACCAGCCTGCTTTACAAGGACCTGGTGCAAGAGAAAAAGATCGCGATCGAAGTGGAGGCATTGCCGGCCTATCCGTCGTCGCGCTATCCCAACCTGTTCGTCATCTTCGTCGCGCCTGCGCTGAGCCACACGGTGGAAGAAAACCAAAAGGCTCTGGAGGACGTGCTGGCGCGTTTTGTGGCGCAGAAGATCGACGCGGAGACCTTGCAGCGCGTGAAAACCCAGGCCCGCGCGGCGCTGATTCGCCGGCTGGACAGTAACGCCGGCCTGGCATCCTTGCTGGCGGCGGATTACGGCACTTACGGGGACTGGCGGAAGCTATTCACCCAGATCGACGACCTGAACAAGGTGACGGCGGAAGATGTCGAGCGGGTGGCGCGTGCCTGCTTCGAGGCGCAAAACAGGACGGTGGCTTTCACAGCGCTGGCGCGCACGCTCAGGCCGGCTCCCGCCGGGGCCGGGGAGAGCCGGCAATGACCAGACTCTCCGTGCTGGTGCTGGTGGCCGCCGGTCACGCGGCCGCCCAAGTGCCGCTGCCGCAGCCGCCCGCGGCGCCGCCGCGGAAAAGCGCCGCCGCTCCAGCGCCGAAGGCCGTTCCACCGCCCTCGTGGAAGGAACTCAACTACCCGCCGCTGCATGCCATCGCCGTTCCGAACGTGGAAACCATCACCCTGCCCAACGGGATGAAGCTCTATCTTCTCGAGGACCATGAGCTGCCCCTGGTCCACGGCGCGGTGCGCATCCGCACCGGCAACCTGTTCGATCCGCCGGAGAAGGTCGGTCTGGCCACCTTGACCGGCATGGTGCTGCGCACCGGTGGCACACGCACCAAGACCGGCGAGCAGCTTGATGTGGAACTGGAAAACATCGCCGCCAGCGTGGAGGGCAACATCGACGAAGGTTTCGGGTCGGTGAGCTTCTCCTGCCTGAAAGAGAACGTGGATGAAGTGCTGGCGGTTTTTCATGACGTCCTCACTCAACCGGAATTTCGTCAGGACAAGCTCGACCTGGCCCGCACCGAACTGAGAGGCGGCATCGCCCGCCGCAACGACGAGCCCCACGGCATCGCCGAGCGCGAGTTCACCAATACCGTGTACGGCAAGAGCACGCCTTATGGCTGGGACATAGAATACGACACCATTAACCGCGTCACCCGCGCCGACCTGGCCAACTTCTACCGCCGCTATTTCTTCCCCGCCAATACCATGCTGGCGGTCTGGGGCGATTTCAACGCGCCGGAGATGAAGGCCCGCCTGGAGAAGCTGTTCGCCGATTGGACCGTGGAACAGCCGCCCGTGCCGGCTTTTCCGCCGGTTTCCGCCAAACCCGCCGCAGGCACATACCTGGCGAGCAAGTCCGATGTGACGCAGACCTTTTTCTCGATGGGGCAACTGGGCGGCGTGCTCAAGGACAAGGACTATCCGGCTCTGGAAATCATGGCCGACATTCTGGGCGGCGGATTTCAGAGCCGCCTGTTCCGCAGGGTTCGCACCGATATGGGGAACGCTTACGAGATTGAAGCCGACTGGGGCGCCAATTACGATCACCCGGGCTTGTTCGTCATCTCGGGCAGCACCAAGTCGGTATCCACCGTGGAAACGCTCAAGGCGATCCTCGAGGAAGTGGAGCGCATCCGCTCAACCGAAGTGAGTGAAGAGGAGATCAAGACGGCCAAGGACACCGCGCTGAACAGCCTGGTGTTCGCCTTCGACACCAAAGCCAAGACGTTGGGCCGCATCCTCAACTACGAGTACTATGGATACCCGCGTGATTTCATCCAGCAATATCAGCGGGCAATTGAAGCCGTGACCCGCGCCGATGTGCTGCGCGTCGCCAAACAGTATCTCGCCCCCGCCGATTTCACCATCGTGACCGTGGGCAACCCCGAGCAGTTCGGCCAGCCGCTCTCCAAGCTCGGGCGGCCCGTCACCGCCATCGACCTCACGATTCCCGAGCCCAAGCTAGAGGCGGTCCAGTCCAATGCCGCCAGCCTGGCGAAAGGCCGGGAGATTATGGCGCGTGTGCAGCGCGCGGTGGGAGGCGCCGGCAAACTGGCGGCGGTGAAGGATTTCACGGTGACCCACAGCGACCGGTTCGATCCCAGCGCCGGGCAGTTCGACGGCGACGAGACCGACCGGTGGATCGCCCCCAGCCATTTGCGGCAGGACAGCCGGCTGCCCAGCGGGCCGTTCGATACGTACTGCGACGGCAAGCTGGGCTGGGTTTTCACCGCGCGGGGTAGCGGGCCCTTGCGGGGCGCGACCCTGCAGGAAATGCGTAACGAAGTGTTCCACGTCTACTTCAGCTTGCTCGAAGCCGGCGGCGAGGGAGGCGCCAGCGTGGTAGCGGTGGACGACCGCACGGTCGAGATCTCCGCCGGCGATCAGATCGTTCGCCTGGTGATCGATCCGGCCACCGGGCTGCCGCAGCAACTGCTCTACGATTCGCCGAAGCCCAACGGTCCGGCGCAACCGATGGAAGAAGAATACTCCGATTTCCGCGAGGTAAATGGAATCCAGGTGCCTTTTCACGTGACCTATCATCAGGGTGGCAAATACCTGGCCGAATCCACGGTCAGCCAGTATCAGATCAACACCGGCCTCCGACTGGAGGATCTGGAGCGGCACCCATGACCCCTTCATGTTGTCTGACCGGCAGCCAATGGCTTTCCTGCCTGCTGGCCGGCGCCGCGCTGGCGGGCGGCTTGTGGGCGCAGGAGGAAACGCGCCAGCAGCGCGGCAAGCGCGTGGTAAACGAAGCCCTGGCCGCGCTCGGCGGCGACGCATTTCTGCGCGTCGAGGACCGCGTGGAAAGCGGCCGCGCCTACTCCTTCTACAACGCGCAGCTTTCCGGGCTCTCAGTGGCCACCGTCTATACTCGCTATCTGGCCCCGGTGCCGGGGAAACTGGCCCTGCGCGAGCGCGAGAATTTCGGCAAAAAACAGGACGAGGGCTTTGTGCTGTTCAGCGAGACCGGCGCTTGGGAAGTGAACTATCACGGCGCCAAGCCGATCGAGGACGAGCGGTTCAAGAATTACCAGCAGAGCGGACTGCTGAACATCTTTTACATCCTGCGCCAACGGCTCTCCGAGCCCGGCCTTTCGTTTTACTCGCAAGGCTCCGACGTCTTCGAGAATCAGCCGGTGGAAATTGTCGATATTACGGACGCCGATGGCCGCACCGTCACCGTCTACTTCAGCAAGTTCACCAAGCTGCCCTTGCGCCAGAGTTTTCGGCGCCGCAATCCGACCTATGGCGACTTCGATACCGAAGTGACGGCCTTCGCCAAGTATCACCCCACCGGTGGCATCGAGTGGCCCTACGACATCCGCCGCGAGCGCAACGGAGACAAAATCTTCGAGATGTATTCGGAAACCGTGGAGATCAACCAGAGCCTCGGCGATGAGTTGTTCGCATTACCGGCCAATGTGAAGCTGTTGCCGAAGGACAAATAGCGGCGCGTGCAGCCTGCCTCGGGTACTGTTTATAATCGGGATGCGAAGGTATTCGAGTGATGCGGACTTCGATTCTGATCACACTGAGTGCCGCCATCTGCACCGCGCTCAGCTTACTGGCTCTGGCTTACTTGCCTTACCTCATGCTTGCCTTTCCCGGGTATGGGCGTTGGCTGACACTCCCGCAACTTCTGACGGCGTCGACTCCCACGGCGATGGGGGCCTGCGGTCTCGTCACGTCGATTGGTCTTCTTCGGCGTAAGCCCTGGGCCCGTGTCTCGATTCAGGTCGTCGCCGCTGTTTTGATTCTGAACAGTCTGCTGGCCATTTTGCTCTGCACCACCATTAACTTCCGGGGCGCGATCTGGCTCGTCCACACCAGCGTGATCTTGGTCGGTGCCTCGTGGTTGGTCTTCTTCAACGAACGGCAAACCAAAGCGGTGTTCGCGCCGATTCGGCAGGCGGGGGCTTGACCGCTCCGCCAAAGGCGAAATAGTGCGTGCCGGCGAGGTGCGGGCACCGGGGCGCGTCAACCTGATCGGCGAGCACATCGACTATCACGGCCTGCCGGTGCTGCCGATGGCGATGGATCGCCGTATCCGCATCCGCTTCCGCGCGCGTGACGACCGGCGCATTTGCGCCTCGAGCGCCACGCCTTTTGGCCGGCGCGAATTTGCCTGGACCGGCGATTTACAGCCGGTGGCCGCCGGCGATTGGGAGAATTACCTGCGCGCCGCCGCCAGCGCCGTGGCCTCGCGGTGGGGTTTGTGCGCGGGCGTGGATGCCTGGATCACCTCCGATCTGCCGCCGGCAGCCGGACTGTCCTCCTCCTCCGCGCTCATCGTGGCGTTCGCGCTGTGCCTGCTCGCCGCCAGCGGGATCGAAACCGGGTTCGAAGAGCTGATGGCGATTCTGCCCGAAGGCGAGCACTTCGTCGGCACGCGCGGCGGCGGCATGGATCACGCGGCCATCCTGGCCTCCCGCGCCGGCTGCGCTTCGCTCATCGAATTCGCGCCGCTCGCCGTGCGCCACATCGCGGTGCCGGGCGATTGGGCTTTTCTGGTGGCGCACAGCCTCGACACGGCGGAAAAATCGGGCAACGCTCGCGCCGCCTACAACGCACGCCGTCAGGCGGGAACGGCCGCGCTCGCCCGGCTGGGCGTGGCCAGTTACCGCGAGGTGATCGCCGCGCCGCACCGGCATGCCGAATTCCTGACGCGCTTGACCAGTTTGGAAGAGCGGGATGCCTTTCTGCACATCACGTCGGAAGCCGCACGCGTAGCCGAAGGCGTCGCCGCGATGCGTGCCGGCGATGCCGCCGCCTTCGGCCGCCTGCTGACCCAATCGCAAGGCAGCCTGCGCGATCGCCTGCGCGTCAGTTCGCCGGCGCTTGATCGGTTGGTGGATGCCGCCTTGGCCTGCGGCGCATTGGGCGCGCGGCTCACCGGCGCCGGCTTCGGCGGCGCCATCGTCGCCTTGATCAATAAGTCCGATTTGCCGGCGCTGCGCCGCGGCCTCATCGCCAGTTACTATGCCGGCCGCGCCGACTTCCGCGACGCCGATCACTTGATCGATGCCGAGCCAGCCGCCGGCGCGGGCTTCGAGCCGCGCTGATAGCGCCTTGGTCGATGGCGCGAGATTGAAGACACGCTCGCCAGCAACTTGCGTTGCACTTATCACCTAGCCGGGTAGACCAGATACCCGGCGTTGCCGAATAGCGGGGTTTCCGGCAGGCGGTGTTGCGGTTGCAGCACGATGTAGTCGATGCCGGCCGCGCCATACTTGGGCATGGCGCCGGGGTCGAAGCCTGCGGCCATCGTCGCGGACCAACGGCGCCACCATTCTTCGCCAAACTGGCGGTTGAAGTTCACCTGGCCGCCGCCTTTCCAGTCCACATAGACGGCGCGCAACGCTTCGGAACGGAAGAAGCCGGGGGCGAGCGAACGGCCGGCATCCGGGAAGAGAAAGACGGTGTCACGGGCGGTGGAGTGAGCGGCCCAATCGGAAAGCTGGCGCAGCTCCGGCGTGTCGAGCTGCGGGTAGTTGACGATACCGCCGGCGAACGGAATGAGGAGGAGCGCCGCCGCGCCGGCCAGCGGGGCGACGCGGAAGCGCATGGCAGCCACGCCGATGGCGGCCACTAGCAACAGCACCGCGACGCGACGCCACTGGTAAGGTTCGGTGACCACGGGCTGGAGCGGCAACCAACAGGCCACGGTGAACCAGGCCGCCGCTTCCCACCACTTCCTCGCGAGCGCGGCGTGCGCGCCAGCGATCGCAGAGAGAAACACCATCATCAGAGCCAGGAACAACACCAGGCGCATGGGCTGCAACTGCGGCATCAGCACCCAGCGGGCGTGTTCGAGCAGCAGCCAGGAAAGCGGCATGCTGACCAGGCCCAGCAGTGGCAGCCCCAATACGAACACGCGCAATTCGGCGGGGACGCGGCGGCGGATGCGGAACCACGCGGCGGCCAGTGCAGCGGCGAGGAGCAGATGATGAACGATGTAGCGGAGCGGCCAGGCGGAAAGCCAGATATAGGACGCACGCAACCGCTGCAGTTGCTCCTGCGGCGCACCGATACGTCCCCAAAACGGCTGCTGGGCAGCGCCATCCTGGTGGGCTGCCGCAAACGCCAGTAGCGCCCCTGCCAGCGCCAGCGGAATCCAGGGCTGCCATTGGCGCCGGCGGAGAGTCAGCACGGCGAAAACCGCCAGAAACGCGAGTGTGGTGGGAGGATGATACAGAAACGCGCACGCGGCGGCGATGCCGGCAGCCAGATAGCGGCGGTGTGTCGTGAGGCCGATGGCGAGCAGGACCAGCGGCAGCGCGAAGGCGCGCGGCGTGGGCTCATATTCGACGGTGAGCACGGCCGGACCGGCGATGGCCGCACCCAGCGAGCAAAGCGCCGCCACCAGCACCGCCGGCCCCAGTTCGAGTCCGGCCGCGGTGGCCATCAAGATCAATCCCCAAATGCCCAAAGCGCGGCAGGCGATCTGCTGGAGGGCCAGCACGTCGCGGAATCCCAATCCGGTGAGGCTGCGCAGAGCGAGAGCGGTTTCATCGTAGAGCGTGTAGCCGACGTGTGGCTGCTCGACCAGTATGTCGTTGCGCAGGACTGCCGGGTCGCGCAGATGCTCCAGCATCGCCGTCCAGATCTGCGAGTCCTGCTGGAGCCAGGTATGGCCGGGGAACAGGAAGAAGGTCGCCAGCGCCAGTGCCAGCGCGGCGGCAGCCACTTTGAGCCGCGTCATTTGGCGGGGGTCTTTTCGAGCTGCTGTCGCACCCAGACGCGGTTCGGGTCGAGCGCCAGCGCTTTGTCGAATGCCTGCCGCGCTTCGGCATCTTTGTTCGCTTTACGCAGGGCGATGCCGAGCCAGGTCCAGGCTTCGGCGTTGCGCGAGTCAAGGTCGATGGCCTTGTGGAAGTCGGCGATGGCATCGGCGACATTGCCGCCAAGCTGCGCCGGCAGGTAATAATTGCCCACGCCGCGCGCCACCCAGACCGATGAGGATTTGGGCGCCAGCGAGACCGCCTTGTTGACGGCGTCCTTGGCGCGCGGCGCGTAGTTCAAGCCACTCAGCATATCGGTGATAGCCTGACCGCATAGGGTTGCGAGGATGCGGTAGTTTTCCGCGTCATCCGGCTTCAGAGCGATGGCCTGGTCCGCCGCGTGAATGCCGCGGACGGCGGCTTGTTGCGCGGCCTTCTTGTCGTGCATCTCGATTTCCACTTCGGCGAGATAGGACGACGCCAGCGCCACGCGGAATTGCGCGGCGGCATCCTTCGGCGCCTTGGCGGCGGCAGCGGCGGCCTCGGCAACCAGACGCTCCAGGGCGGCCCGGTCCTGCGTGTCGCGCGCCAATTCGAGCGGCGAAAGTGTTCCGGCCAGCAAGCCGGCCATCAGCAAATGCACAATCATAAGGATTCAAACCGTCACAAAGCCGCCACCTTGCGATGCACCAGCAGAAAATACAGACCGAGCGCCGCCAGCAGCAAACCGTCGACGGCCACCACGGTGGGAGCCGTAAAGATTGGGACGAGCCAGCCCGCCACCAGGTTTCCCATCGGCATGCCGCCGCGAAACGCGAAACTGTAGGCACTCATCACGCGGCCGCGCATTTCGTTGGTAGTGATCAACTGCACCAGCGAGTTGACCATGGCAAAGACGCCGACCATGGATGCGCCGTTCAGGAACATCAGGGCAAAGGTAAGCGGCACCGAGCGCGAGAGCGCAAAGCCCGTAATGCCCACGCCCATCAGGATCAGTATCGATAGCGCGATTCGTCCTTTGTGCCCCACGTTACCCAGCGCGGCCACGGCGAGCGCGCCCAGCACGGAACCGACTCCGGCGATGGACAGACACATGGTGTACATTTCCGGCCCGCGATGAAAAACCTGCTTGGCAAAAATGGGCAGGAAGGTGCGCGCAGGCACGCCCAGCGCGGTCATGGCGAAGGCCAGCACCATCAGCGCTTCCATGGTGCCATGGCGGTGGATGAAGCGGAAGCCTTCTTTCATGCTGTCGAGCACGCTCTCGGCGGTCTTTTCCGGGATGATCCGGATGTGCAGCATGCTGAGCGAAACGATCGGCGCCACAAACGAGAGGCCGTTGAGCCCGAAGCACCACGCATTGCCCAATTTTGCCATCGCCAGTCCGCCCAGCATGGGGCCGATCACGGTGGCCATGTTGAACTGGATGGAATTGAGCGCGATGGCGTTGGGCATGTCTTCCTTCTTCACCAGCGTGGGAATCAGCGCCAGGTAGGCCGGGCTGCCGAACGCTTGCGCGAAACCGGAGACAAAGGAAAGGCTGAGGATGTGCCAGACGTGCACCAGGTGGAACACCACCAGGATGGTGAGCGTGAAGGCCGAGGCCATCTGCACCCACTGCGAGGCAAGCAGCACGCGGCGGCGCTCGAAGCGGTCGGCGATCACGCCGCCGAACAGGGAGAACAAGAAGATGGGGATGCCGCCGAGAAACATGTCGAGGCCCAGCAGGAAGCCGGATTTCGACAGGTCGTAAACCAGCCAGGCCTGGGCCACGATCTGCATCCAGGTCCCGATCGAGGAAGTGCAGGCCCCCACCCACATGAGGCGGAAGTCGCGATATTGGAATGCTTTGAAGACCCGGCGCAGCACAATAGAAGGGACGGCGGACGAACAAATCCGTTAATAGGGGATTGTAGCAGTTTGGGCTGCGGGCACGGGGACGTTGGGCGCACGAAGACTACGCTGACTCAGTTTCGCTCCCCTGTGAGGGCGTATGTCAGCCCCGCAAGCAGGAGAACGACAATCGTCACTGACAGGTCGAGCAGGCGCGCGACTCCACGGGGCAAGCCGCTCGTGTACAGCCAGGCGGTCACCAGCCACATTCCAACCCCAGGGATCCCATGACCGTGAATCGGATCGCCCTTCGCATCGCTCGACTTCAGTCTAGTGAATCGGGGAGTCTGACGCCACCACGATTGCTTCCCAGCAAGGCTCTCCGTTATCGTGAAAATACAAGTGCCATCTCAAGCACAACCCGAACAGCCAGGCAAGGTTCGCATGAATCACCTGGCGAAGATCAAGCAAAGCGGCGGGAGGATTGCCGCGCTCACGGCTTACGATTTTCTCACCGCCAAACTGCTGGACCGGGCTGGGATCGACATGATCCTGGTCGGCGACTCGCTGGCCAGCGTGGTTTTGGGCTACCCGACCACTCTCCCGGTGACGATGGACGAGATGCTGCATCACGCCAGGGCCGTCGCGCGCGGCGTGACGCGGGCGCTGACGGTGGCCGACATGCCGTTCCTATCGTATCAGGCCGGCCTGGACGACGCGGTTCGCAACGCGGGCCGGTTCTTGAAAGAGGGCGGCGTCGAGGCGGTGAAGGTGGAGGGCGCGGGCCCGGTTCTCGCCGTGGTCGAGAGGCTGGTGGAGGTGGGGATTCCGGTGCTGGGGCATCTCGGGTACACACCGCAATCGGTGCATCGGTTCGGCAGCAACATCGTGCAAGCGAAGACGGCGGCGCGGGCGAGCGAGCTGCTGAATGACGCGATCGCACTGGAAGGCGCGGGGGCGTTTGCGGTGGTGCTGGAATGCGTGCCGGCCGAAGTGGCGCGGTTGGTCACGGAGCGGCTGACCGTGCCGACCATCGGCATCGGCGCCGGACCTTTCTGCGACGGCCAGATCCTGGTGCTGCACGATGCGTTGGGATTGACGCCACGGAGCCCGCGACTGGCCAAACGCTATCTGGAGTTGGGTGGAATGGTCGCAGACGCCGCCGCATCGTACATCCGCGAGGTCCGGGAAGGAGCTTTTCCTGCCGCGGAGCACTGCTACGAAATGCCGGAGGATGAGTTGCGCGCGCTGGCGGAGGAAAGCGGCGAGCGGGAGAGACGCTGATACGGTCGGCAGAACCGCTCCCTATGGTCGCGGCTCCGCCGAGCCGCCGGTTCAACAATTGCGCAACGACCTAAGACTTTAGATGATGCAAACGGCGAGAACAGTACGAGAGATGCGGGCTCGCGCTGAAGCAGCGCGGCGCGCCGGCGACATCGTCGGCCTGGTGCCGACGATGGGGTTCTTTCATGAGGGACACCTATCGCTGATGCGGAGGGCGCGGGCGGAGTGCGGGATGATTGTGGTGTCTCTGTTCGTGAACCCGACCCAGTTCGCTCCCGGCGAGGATCTCGCGGCCTACCCCAAGGACTTCGAGCGGGACTGCGCGCTCGCCGGCGCCGAGGGCGTGGATGTGATGTTCGCGCCGGAGGCCGGCGAAATGTACGCGGAAGATCACGCCACGTTCATCAACGTGGACCGCATTACCGGCAAACTTGTGCGGCGCGTCGCGGCCGGGACATTTTCGGGGCGTGGCGACGGTGGTGGCCAAACTGTTCCATATCTGCGGGCCGCAGCGCGCGTATTTCGGATTGAAGGACTATCAGCAGGTGCGAGTCATTGAGACCATGATTCGCGACCTGAACTTCCCGGTCGAGCTGGTGCGATGCCCGATCGTGCGCGAGCCGGATGGTGTGGCTATGAGTTCGCGGAACAGCTATCTTTCCGCGGACGAACGGCGCGCGGCGACCATTCTGCGCCGGTCGCTGGTGGCCGCTGGGAAGCGAATCGAGCAAGGGGAGCGCGACGGGGCCGCGATCACCCGGCAATTGCGGGAGGCGATTGAGACGGAACCCCTGGCGAGCGTCGATTACGCCGAGGTGGTGGATGCGGAATCGCTCGTGCCGCTCGACCGGATTGAAAGCGCCGCGCTGCTGGCCGTAGCGGTCCGCATCGGTCGCGCGCGGCTGATCGACAATCTGGTGGTTGAGGCTTGATTGAGATCAACAGATTGAGAAAATGCGCCCGCAAGCGGGCGTTGGCAGGCTGAAGCGTGCCCCACCTTGGCTTTACGCCGGCTTCCGCAGCAGGGGGCGCAGCGCCAGGTTCACCAGAATCATTACCACGGAGAAGGCGGGCAGCAGGAGCAGAGCGGAGCCCAAGCTGTGCGATTTCGCTACGTCGCCGATGATAGAACTGCTGACGGCGGGCCCGAGCCAGCCGCAGGTGATGACGATGCCCATGGCGGTAGCGGTCATGCGCGGGAAGGCGTCGCCCACCAGGGCGAGCGTGGTGGGAAAGATGGGCGCCATGGCCAGGCCGGCGCAGAACACCACCACCCATGCGGCCGATGGGCTGGTGACCTGCAACATGGCGAGCGTGGTGATGGCCATGGCCACCGAAGCGCCGAGGGTAACCGACAGAGCGGACAGTCTGATGAGAATTCGCGAAGCCGCCAGGCGCCCCACCAGCAGCCCCAACGCGAAGCCCAGGGAGAGGATATTGAGCGCAGTGGATTTGTCCAGCTTGCGCACCTCGGTCAGGTATCTGGCTAGCCAGTTCCAGACGCCGACTTCGCAGGCAACGTAGAGGAACAGGAACAGCGCCAGCACATACAGCGCGGGGCGGCCCACCACCGAGCCGATCTCGGAAGCTTTGAAACTGCGCTCGCCGGTGGGCTTCGGCATTGGGGTGACAATGTTGACGATCAGCGCGACGGTGGCCAGCACGGCTGCCACATAGCACATGCGCACGGCGCTGCCGCCGAGGATGTTGGCGGTGACGAACGGAGTGATGAGCCCGCCGAGCCCGAAGAAGAGGTTCAGGATGTTCAACATGCTGCCGCGGCGCGATTCGCTGACGTCGGAGACCAGCGCGTTGGCGCCGGTCACGACGATGCCTCCGCCCAGGCCGAGCAGCGCCAGCGCCACCAGCACCAGAGTGAAATCGCCGCCGGCGCAGGGCAGCAGCCAGAAGGAAATCGAGATCAGCGCCAGGCCGCCGACGAGGGCGATCTTCTTGCCCTTAAGGTCGATCAGAGGCCCGACCGAGATGGATGCGACGACCAACCCGATGGCGTTCGCGGCGGCGATGGTGCCAATCTGCGCGTCGGTGAATCCGAGAGTGGGGTTAAACGTTCCCCAGGTGGCGGCAACGATGCCGTAGATCAGAATCCCGAGAATTGCAGCGAGTATCAACATGGAGAGTTGATCTTATCACTACGCCCGGCCGGCTGGTTGGGTAGCGAGTTCCGGCAGGGCGGCGGCTCCGGCTGCCGGCAGCGTGATGGTGAAACGCGTCCCCTTGCCGGGAGTGCTCTGGACATCGATGACACCGTTATGCGCTTTGGCGATCCAGGCGACAAAACTCAAGCCCAGTCCCAGTCCTTGATCGGGAGCCGGTGCGGTGCCGGAACCGGGAACGCGGTAAAAGCGGTCGAAAATGTGCGGCAGGTGCTCGGCGGGGATGCCGCGGCCGGTGTCTTCGACCACCAGTTCCACGCTGCCTTCCAGCGGCCGCGCGCTCAGCCGCACCTCGCCGCCTTCGGGAGTGAACTTGAGGGCGTTGGAGAGCAGGTTGGTGATCATGCGTTCGATTTGCACGCGGTCGGCATCCACGAAACAGCCGGGCTCGCAATGCGCGGCGAGACGCACGCCGGCGCCCTCGGCGGGAATCTGGAACTGCTCGGCCAGGTCCTCCAGCACCAGGCCGAGGTCGATGCGCGTTCTCTGCAGCGCCAGTTGGCCGGATTCGGCTTGCGAGAGCAGCAGCAGCGCGCGCACGATTTGCGACAGGCGATCGATATCCTGCAGCGCGTTGAACATGGCCTCGCGGTATTGCTCGGTGCCGGCGGCGGTCATCAAAGCCACTTCCAGTTGGCCGCGAATGGCGGTGATGGGCGTGCGCAGCTCGTGCGAAACATCGGCCGAAAACTGCTTCATCTGCCGGAAGGTCGCCTCCAGACGCTCGATCATGCGATTGAAAGTCAAAATCAGATAGTCGAGTTCATCGCCGGCATGGCGCGAGGGAATGCGCAGCCCCAGGTTGGAGCCGGTGATGCGCTGCGCGGCCTGCGCCACGTCGCGTACCGGAGTGAGCGCGCGGCCGGCCACCAGCCAGCCGACCAGCCAGCCGAGGAGGGTCGCGCCGGGGATGACGCCGGCAAAAATCATCACGGAGTATCTGCGCAGGATCTCCTCGTTCTTGGCGAGCGAGGTTCCCAGCGCCACGTAAAATGGATCGTGCCGCTTCTCGTCCCACATCACTGCGGCGCGAATCAGAAACAGCTCGCCCTTTGAGTCGCGTTTCTCCATCCAGAACGGTTTGCCGGCCTGGCCGGGCTTGGAGGCGGTCACCCACTGGCGCACGCGCGCCTGAATATCGGCGGGGCGGTCCTGCGGCAGGTCCTGGTAGATGGTGGATTCGGCGGACTCCTGGGTCTCGTGGTCCTGGATCACCTTCCCACTGCTGTCGGTGATCAGCAGGACCTTCTTGATATCCAGCACCACGGTGGTTTCGTCGGGATCGTCCTTGTCGTAATACCAGTAGGCCTCGTAGGAGCCGCTCTCCGGATCGCGTTCGATGCGCAGGATGCTGCCCTTGAGCGCGGTCCAATCCTCGTCGAGCGAATCGGTGGCCAGCGTCTGCAGGCTACCGGACAATTGCGCGCGCGCCAGCCATACGGCGCCCACCAGCAGGACGACAAACAGCGCGGCATAAGTAGCGGTGAGGCGGAAGCGCAGGCCGCGCGACGCGCGACGCAGGTCGCGGCCGATGCGGGGCAGGTCGCGGCGGAAGAATCGCATACTACCCCTGCCGTTCGGAAACGGCTTCGGGCGCCCGGTCCGGCTTATCGGGAGCCTCGATCATGTAGCCGATGCCGCGCACGGTCTGGATGAGCTTTTGGGGAAAGCGATCGTCGATCTTGCTGCGCAGGTGGCGGATGTAGACGTCGACGATATTGGTCAGCCCGTCGTAATCCATGTCCCAGACGTGCTCGACGATCATGGTGCGGCTGAGCGGCCGGCCGCGATTGCGCATCATGTATTCGAGTATGCCGAACTCCTTGGGCGCCAGATCGATGGTCTCGCCCGCGCGGGTTACTTTGCGGCGGATGCAATCGAGCGCCAGGTCCGCCACCTGCAGTTTTTCGAGCGTTGGCTGGCCGCGCCGCAGCAGCGCGCGCACTCTGGCCAGCAATTCGACGAAGGCGAACGGCTTGACCAGGTAGTCGTCGGCACCCTGTTCCAGGCCCTTGACGCGATCGTCGAGCGAACTGCGGGCGCTCAGGATGAGCACCGGCGGGCCCGCCTTGGCGCGGCGGATTCTCTCGAGCACCTGGATACCGTCCATGTCGGGCAGCATCAGGTCCAGAATCACCAGGTCGTAATCGGTCGAGTGCGTGCGTTCGAGCGCGTCTGCCCCGTTGGCCGCCGCGTCAACGGCATAGCCGGCGCCTTCGAGGCCCCGGCACAGGAAGTCGGCGATGCGTTTTTCGTCCTCGACCACCAGGAGTCGCATGTGCTATCAGCTTATCAACAACTCGGCGGGAAATGGCAATGCGGCAGCTTCGGCGCGCGGCACGACTCTATCGCGATCCGGAGCGCGGCGTGGCATGAGCACCGGTCCCACGAGAGTTCGCCGACACCGCTGGCTGGTGCGTTCGCAGGCACTTGCGAAGCGTGCTACGGCTCCACGATTTCTTTTTCGCCAACTAAGCGATCCGGTGACGCGGGAGGGCTCGGGATGACGAAGTTGTCGATCAACACCAGTATCCCGAACGCGACGAAACCCCACGCCGCTCGGCTGAGGATACCGATGCCGATCGAAATCGACATGAAAGCAATAATCCTTAATGCTCGAGTTCCATTCATATGTGTTCTCTAAGCTGCTGAAGTTCCTGGTGTCTGTCTTGATGTCTCTCTTGCGCGTATCAGGATCGCGGCGTCCAATGACTCCACCGTCCACCGGTCCAATTGCCGCACGACCTCCGCGGACACCGCGGGCAAGGCGCCGGCGACCTCGGGCGATAACTGGGTTCCCAATCCGAGGGCGGCAGGTTGGACTCCCACCAGGACAACCTGGCGGGGAGCCTGTCCGAGGAGGCGCAGGTCGTCGAGAAGTCCGGGGATTCCGGACTGGTGCGCGTTCCGCGTATCGATCTTCTGTGGATCGGGGCCGCTAAAATCCATCCAAATGATAGTGCCGGGCGGCAGGCCCGCATCCACGGCGTCGACGATCAGCAGCCTCTCACACCCGCAAACCTCGGCCAGCAAATCCGTTCCAACGGTGCCGCCATCGATAAGGCGAGCCATGGATTCGATGCGCGAGTCGCTCTGCAGCCTGCGGACCGCATGGATGCCGACTCCATCATCGGAGAGCAGCAGGTTGCCGACGCCGACAATGGCAATAGGCCGGGGCAGATCAGGGTCGCGGTAGGCGCGCGGCTCGTTGGCCAGATCCATCACTGCGGCCCTCCCGTATGGCACGAGTTGCACGGCTGTTCCGCCCACGCGTTGCCGATGTCGACCGGGTGTTGGAAAGGCAGCCCCTCCGGCCCCTTGGCGAATTGCAGGCTCCCGGCTTTGCCTTGTTGCATGATCTTGTGACAGTCGCCGCAATCGGAGCGAATGGCCTTCCCGTCCAGGCTCTTATGCTGGCCGTCATGGCAGCGGAAGCACCCCGGGAACTGCATGTGGCCGTCATTCACGGAGTATGTATCCCAGCGGACTTTCATCGCCGGAAAGAAATAGCGGTTGTAAGTAGCCTGTAAGTAAGCAATGGCGGCACTGATCGCCTGCTGCTTGCCCGTGTATACCTGCGGGTAAGTCTTCTGGTAATAGCTGCGCAGGGCGCTGTCGATTCCCTGCAAGGCCTGCTTGCTGTCCCCGTAAGCCCCGGTCAGCGCCGCTACGCCCTGTTGCTTGATAAACGGCAGAGACGCGTCGAGACGGCCGTCGGCCAGCGCCAGATCTACGCTCCGATCCGGCGACTGCAGGATATGGCTCGGGCGGTTGTGACAATCCACGCAGTCCATGGTTCGGATCTCACCGGCCGGCGCGGCCGTCGAGGACTGCGGCTGCGAAGTGTACACGTTCGCCTGGCCGGTTCTGGGGTCCACCGCCCGCACCCACGTGATGTTCTGCCTTTCCGCGTCGGCCGCGACATACTCCACCTTGCTCGCCACGTGCCAGTGAATTCCCATCTGCGACTGGCCTTCGGGCGCGCCCCCGCCGACCAGCACCAGCATGTCGATCTCCCATCGTGTGTTCTGTTCGTCGGCCAGGAAGTGCGCGTTGCGCACCAACTTGGCTCCGAAGAAATTCGCCGGCCAATGACACTGCTCGCAATTGCCCCGTACCGGGCGCAGCGACATCACGGGAACCGGAATCGGTCGCGGATATCTGTCTTGCATAGTCTCCACGAGTTCTTCCACGCCGCGAACCTTCGATTCGATGTACCCGGTTGCGCCCGGCCCGACATGGCATTGCGCACAGCTCACGCGCGCGTGCGGCGACATTTGGTAAGTGACGTACTCCGGCGTCATGGAATGGCAAACGGCGCCGCAGAAGGGCACGGCGTCGGTGTAGAGATAGGCCTGATAACCGCCATAAATAGCTGGCACGGATAGGAGTACGGCCCCGATGGCGACCACCAAAAGAGCCTTTCTCTCTCTGGCCACGTTGAGGTCCCACTTAGGGTAGCGCGCGAAAGATAGCGGCTTGTGCATCCGCCACCGGATCCACTGCACGTACATGCCGACCAACACGACGGCAACGCCGGCAATCACCAATAACGGCGGGCCAAAAAAGATTACCAGGTCGCCGTACGGCTGAGCCAGCGCGCCTCCCCCGATGGTGTGATAGGCGGTGAGAACGGCAAATACGAACAAGCCCACGGCGGCGATACCGGTTCCGGCGAAACTGATCCAGTTGCGGTAAAGCGCCACCGGGCCCGGTCCGGGACGGGGCGTGATGGGCCCTTTTTCGCCCGGCCCCGCAAGCGGCAGCAACTGGTGGCGTTTGACGAAGCGCCGCGCTTCCGGAATCGCTGCGACCTCATGACGCAATTCGCCGGCGGGCACGAACTTCCATCCGGAGAAAATGCTGTCCAGCAATCCGTTTTCTTCCTCGATGGAGACGAGAACCGAAAGATAGACGTGGAAGATCACGAACGAGAAGAACACGAACATCAGAAAGTAATGAATCTCGCGTAGGTACTGGGGATCGATCAGCAGCGGCAGCCAGCCGATGAATTGAGTGAGAACGGGGTTGCCCACTACCCGGCTGTACAGAGCCAGGCCGGTCAGGATTTCGACCAGGAACAGCAGGTAGATGATGAAGTAAGTCAATGCGGCCAGGGGATTATGACCTACCCGGTGGCCGGGCTCGAATCGCAGGAACGAGTAAAACTCGAGCATCGATCCCATACCGCGCCATTGCTCGCGGTGAATGGGAATGTAAGCCGACCACCTCGCCCAAAAGTTGCCCTTGAAAAACCAATACACGCGGAACGCGAAGGCGCCAATCAGCACGAATCCGGAGACCACGTGAACAAATCGAACCGTGGCCATAAGGAAAGGCGCCTGCCCGGACGGGAGCAAAAACGGGCGGTGCATGAACAGGCCGGTCGATGAGAGCGACGCGAACGCAAAGAAAATCAGCCAGTGAGCAATGCGCACCGGCAGTTCCCAAACATACGTACGGACCAGCTCGGTCTCGGGAACGCGTGCCAGCGCGGATTTAGGCGAAGCAGGTTTCGGCACTGCAGCCTCCTATGTCGCCTCAACCGGCCGCCATCGGCGTCCCCGCGCGTCCACGACTTGAACCGCGCACGCCAGGCAGGGTCGAAGGAGTGAATGGTGCGAAGCAGTTCGAGCGGCTTGTCCGGGTCCGCAATCGGATGTTTGATGAGCGCGGCCTCATACGGGCCGTGTTGGCCCATCGCATCGCGCGGACCGCCGTTCCACGTGGTGGGCGCGATTACCTGATAATTGCGGATGGCGCCATCCTCGATCTCGACCCAGTGGCCTAACGAGCCGCGCGGCGCTTCGTGCCACCCGAAGCCGCGGCACGAGCTCGGCCACGAGTCGGGATCCCAGCGCGTGCCGTTATGCATGGTGAGTTCCCGCCGGCCGAGATTGTCTTCCAACTCATGCAACCAGTCGGGCATCTTGTCCGCCACAAGCTGTGCCTCCAGGGCGCGTGCGGCGATCCGCCCCAGGGTTGAGAACAGCACCGCCGGAGGTTGCTTGATTTGGGCCAGCACGGAATCGACCAGCCCTTTGGCAGGCTGTTTGCCCGCCGCATACGCGACCACGAAACGCGCCAGAGGCCCGAGTTCCATCACCTCGTTGTCATAGCGCGGAGCTTTCAGCCAGGAATACTTCTGATCGACGTTGAGATAGTCGTACGGCGGTGCGGGACCCGTATAAGTGGGTTTAGTCTCGCCTTCGAATGGATGCTTGGCCGGCTTGTTATCGCCATATTCATACCAGGACCGCGCAACATACTCGGTGACCTTTTCCGGAGAAAACGGCTGCACCACCGAGATATCGCGTTTGCGAACCACTCCGGCGGGGAAGAAGAACGCCGACGGGTCGTGCATGCTCTTGCCCGGAAAGTCCCCGTAGGACAAAAAGTTGCCGACGCCCTCGCCGCGCGTGAACCAGTCGGGATAGAAGCCAGCGACGGCGAGCACATCCGGCACGTAGACCTGGCGCACGAATTGCCGGCCCATCTCAATCAGCGTGCGGAGCAATTGCAACCGTTCCGGATTGAGGGGAGCTTGCGGAGAATCGGGGTCCATCGCGGTCGACATTCCGCCCACCAGGAACGTCTGCAGGTGCGGATTCTTGCCGCCCAGCGCCGCATGAATGCGGATGTAGTCGCGCTGAAATTCCAGCGCATCGAGATAATGGGAAACCGCCAGCAGATTCACTTCGGGCGGTAGACGGTACGCCGGATGACCCCAGTAGCCGTTGGCGAACACGCTTAACTGGCCGCTCTCCACCAAAGTCCGCACCGTTGTTTGAACGGCCCTGAAATGGCTAGAGCCGGACTTGGCCCAGTCGGATAACGAGTTGGCAATCTGCGCCGTTTTCACCGGGTCGGCCTTAAGGGCGCTCGCCACGTCGACCCAGTCGAGCGCCTGCAGATGATAGAAGTGGACGACGTGATCTTGCACCAGTTGTGCACTGGCGATCAGGTTGCGCACCAGGCGGGCGTTATCGGGCACTTCGATATCGAGCGCGTCCTCCACCGCTCGCACGGAGGCGAGGGCATGGACGACGGTGCACACGGAACAGATTCGCTGCAGCCAGTACCAAGCCTCGCGCGGGTCGCGGTTGCGGACGACCAGTTCCAGGCCGCGGAACATCGTGCCGGAGCTCCAGGCATCGGAGATCACGCCACCCTCCACCTGGGCCTCCATCCGAAGATGGCCTTCAATTCGCGTCAGCGGATCAACGACAATGCGCGCCATGTTTGCACTCCCGGTTTCCGGCAGGTCCGATGCTCATAACACCTCCTCCGCGTTCACGATTTCTCGGGCGGCCCTTCGCGCTCCACCAGACCGCTGCCCCGGCCGATCTCGGTGGGGCCGCCTCTTGGCGCCTCGCCGCGCGGGCGCATCTGCGCGCGCGCCGCGCTGGCGATTCCGTGCAACGCCAGACCGGTCGCAACGCCGGCCGTCATCCAGCCGCCGATCTTCCCGGCGGTGATATCCACGCCGAAACCGGGAACCCCCGGCAGGCGCTGATAGAGCGGAAGCGCCGTGTCCCAGAAGCGGTAGGAGGCGCAGGCGGCGCAGCCGTGCCCGGATTCGACGGGCCAACTGGTTCCGTCGTTCCACCGGACCACCGGGCAGTTGAAGGTTCCATGCGGCCCTTTGCACCCCATTTTGTAAAGGCAGTATCCGCGCCGCGCGCCATCGTCGTCCCAGCGTTCCACGAAACGGCCGGCATCGTAATTGGCGCGCCTCTCGCACTGGTCGTGGATGATATGGCCATACGCGAACAGCGGGCGCCTATGGGCGTCCAGCGCAGGCATCCGGCCATAGGTCAGCCAATAGACCAGGAGCGCGGCGGTGTTGGCGGGGTTGTGAGGACAGCCGCCCATGTTCACCAGGTTCAGGTTCGGGATTGCTTCAGGCAATTG
>CAWJLI010000023.1:0-6183 GCA_963843095.1 Bryobacterales bacterium | reverse complement strand
CGCCGCTTCCAGGCGGTGAAGGTCCCTCCGCCCACGGAAGCCGATGCGGTGAAGATCCTCTTCGGCATCAAGGACCGCTACGAAAAATTCCACGCCGTGGCCTATACCGACGATGCAGTCGAAACCGCGGTCTACACCTCCAGCCGCTATATTCCCGACCGCTACCTGCCCGACAAGGCCATCGACCTGATCGACGAAGCCGGCGCCCGCGTCAAACTGCGCCAGACCACCCTCCCCGCCGAGCTGGCCGACATCCAGAAGCGCATCAAGTTCATCGTCCACCGGATGGAGAACGCCATCGCCAATCACGAATTCGAGAAGGCGCGCTTCTATTCCGACGAGGAACGCAAGGAGCGCGAGAATATGCGGCAGCTCCGCGAGAAATACAATCTCGACGATTCCTCCACCGGCTGCGTCACCAAGGACGATATCGAAGACGTGGTGGCGCGCTGGACCGGCGTCCCCATGACCTCTATCAAGGAAGAGGAAATTGCCAAGCTGCTGCGCATCGAGGAGGAGCTGCACAAGCGCATCATCAGCCAGGAAAAAGCCATCTCCGCGCTGGCCCGCGCCATCCGCCGCTCGCGCGCCGGTTTGAAAGCCAGCAGCCGCCCGGCCGGCTCGTTCCTTTTTCTCGGGCCCACCGGCGTCGGTAAGACCGAAGTGGCGCGTGCGCTGGCTGCTTTCCTGTTCGGCAGCGAAAAAAGCTTGGTGCGCTTCGACATGTCCGAGTACATGGAGAAGCACTCGGTTTCGAAACTCATCGGCTCGCCTCCCGGATATGTCGGCTACGAAGAGGGCGGCCAGCTCACCGAGCGCGTGAAGCGCAATCCGTACTCCATCATTCTGCTCGATGAGATCGAGAAGGCGCACCCGGATATCTACAACATCCTGCTGCAGGTGTTCGAAGACGGCCAGTTGACCGACGGTCTCGGCAACCAGGTCGATTTCAAGAACACCATCATCATCATGACCTCCAACCTGGGCGCCCGCTTCCTCGAAAAGCGTGGCAACCTGGGCTTTTCCGCTCCCGCAGGCGAAGGCATGCCGACCAAAGTCGAGGACATGGTGCGCGCCGAGGTGAAGAAAGCGTTCAACCCCGAATTTCTCAACCGCCTCGATGAAGTGATTCTGTTCAGCTCGCTCACCGACGCCGACCTGATCAAGATCATCGACCTGATGGTCGATCAGGTGAATCAGAACCTGGTGGCCAAGCAGGTGAAACTCCACCTGACGCCGGAGGCCGCCCGGTATATCCTCGAGAAGACCTGCGGCGACCGCAGCTACGGCGCACGCCCGCTGCGCCGCGCGCTACAAAAGTACATCGAAGATCCGCTCTCGGAATCGCTGATCCAGGGCACCTTGCCGCGGCCCTCCGAGCTGGAAGTCTACCTGGGCGATACCGGCATCTTCTACCGCGTGATCAACGCCGAAGCAGTCAGCCCAGAAGGCGAAGCCGCCGTAACCGCCGGCGCCGCCCCCGCCGAACCGGCGCCCGGCACGCTGCTCTATACGTTTTGATCGGAGCCGACCGGTGGCGTCGGCGGTCTTTGCCGCCGGTTCTCGGCGATCCAGCCCAGACAGGTCGCCCGGTTCGCCGCATTGCCCAAATGAGGCTCCACGCGGGCCGGCAGGGGAGCGTCTTTCCAGCCAGGAGGCGTGCGTGAGACATTTCGTGATTGTGTTGGCCCCTGCTCTTCTAGGGTTGGCGGTATTGCCGGCGCCGGCGCAGCAGGGTAAGGATGCTGCTCTTTCGGCTACGTATAAGGTCGAGTTTCGGATCAAAGATGGCAGCGAGGCGGCGGCCAAGAACGGACGCCGTTACACGATCTTGATCGACACCACCGGACGCGGCTCAGTCCGCGTCGGAGACCGCGTGCCGGTGACCACGGGATCGTTTTCGGGGAGCACCGGTGGGGCGCTTGTAAACACCCAGTTCACCTACCAGGACATGGGAGTTAGCATCGATGCCGGGCTTCACGAAGTGCAGGACAAGGTGACTATCAACGCGACTATCGACCTGAGCATGCTTGCTTCACATAAGGCGGACGGGCCGGTACCGGCGTTGCCGCCCACGATATCGCAGATCAAGATTTCGGTATATGCAACGGTGTCTCCCGGCAAACCCTCGCTGGTGTCGGCGATCGACGATCCGGTGCTGGAGCGGAAGTTCGAGGTGGAAGCCCTGGTAACCAAGGTGGACTAGGGCGCCGCCAGCCTGGGCAAGCATGCCCAGCGGTTTCGCCGCGCCAGCCGCTGCTACAATCTTTCTTCGTGCTTCGGACGATCTTGATCGTATTGGCGTTGACGGCGGCGGGGTGCGGGAGCCGGCTCGAGTGGTACCCGCCGCCCGAGCAGCGCCCTTCGCTCAGCCTGCCGTCGTCGCTTCCCTTCGGGTACTTCGTGGCCATGAGCGACCCCAATGCGGGGGCGTACATCGTGGGCGGCTTTCGCGATCGGAGCGAAGGGGCGTGGCGCTGGACGCATGAGCATCCGGTGCTCCAGTTCTATGTGCCGCGCATGCCTCGCCTCCGCTTTCTGATGGATCTGACCTTCCCCGACCAGACATTCGCCCAGACCGGGCCGGTGGAGCTGACCATCCGCCTCAACGGCAGGGAGCTCGATCGCGTCCGCTACGTCAAGCCGGGCAGCCAGGAGTACACAAAAGAGACGCCCTGGGAGTGGCTGCACCCAGACGGCATCAATACAGTGGCGCTCGATCCCGACAGGACCGCGGTCGGACCGGACGGCGAACGGCTGGGGTTCGTCCTTACCCGCGCCGGCTTTGTGGAGTAACCGATGCAGGTGGCGGCAATTCTGTTCGGCGCGTTGTTCACCGTGGCAACAGCCACGGCGCTGGGCACACTGCTGCTGGGCAAGGCGTGCGGCGATTGGCCAGTTCGCTTCGTGCTGGGGTCTGGCGCACTGAGTTTCCTGGTGTTCCTTCTGGCAGCCGGCGGCTTGGTGTATCCAGCCACTTTCGCGATTCTGGGTATGGTGGCGATTGCAGCTTGCCGGCCGTGGAATCGCTGGCGACGTGCCGAACGGACCCGGCACCGGGCAAAGCCATCAGCTAAAAACATCCTGTTATTTGTTATAGTTGGCATCTATTTTTATATCTATTTCTTGAGGGCTCTCGCTCCCGAAGTCAGCCCCGACGGTTCCACTTATCACCTCAGCACGACGGCGCGATACCTGCGCGAGCACGGGTTTCACCGCATCACCTTCGACCTCTACGCCAGTCTGTCACAAGGCATGGAGATGCTGTTCCTGTTCGCTTTCGCTTTCGGAAAACACTCGGCTGCGGCGTTGGTCCACCTGGCATTCCTGGTGGCGCTGGTTTGGCAGATGTGGATCTGGGGCGTGCGCCACGCCATGGCTTGGGTGGGTATCTGCGGCGCCGCTTTGTTGGCGCTGAGCCCCATGGTCGGCGTGGACGCCTCGAGCGCTTATAACGATGTCGCCTTGGCGGCTGTCGCGTTCATTCTGTTCTGCCTGCTGGAGCGTTGGGCCGAGGAGCGAACTGCCCGTCTGCTGCCGGCCATCGGGATCCTGGCTGGCTTCGGCTACGCGCTGAAGTACACCGGGTGGTTGGGCGTGGCGTACGCGATTGGCTTCGTCGCCTGGAAGAGCAGGCGCGCGCGTCCGGTCGCGGTGGTGGCCGCATGCGCGTTTCTGCTGGTGGCACCGTGGATGCTCAAGAATTGGCTGTGGATGCACAATCCGCTGGCGCCGTTCTTCAATAGCTACTTTCCAAATCCATACATAACTATTGATTTTGAAGAAGATTTCAAAAAATACTTCCAGCTCTACGATCTCGCTAGCCGCTGGCAGATACCGCTCGCGGCAACCGTGCAAGGAACGCTCGGCGGTGTGCTGGGGCCGGTTTTTCTCCTGGCGCCGCTGGGCCTGGCTGCGCTGCGCAAGCCGTTGGGACGACAGTTGTGGTTGGCGGCTTTGGTGTTTGGCGCGAACTACTTCAGCAACATCGGGGCGCGATTCCTGATTCCGCCACTGCCTTTCGTGGCGCTGGCGATGGCCATGGCGTTGACCACACTGCCGGGAATGGCGTTGGCGTTGGTGGTGTTGCACGCCGTGCTCTGCTGGCCGCCGATGGTCGGGAAGCTTGTGCCTCTCGGATCCTGGCGATTGACACTGACGCCGTGGCGGGATGCGTTTCACCTGCGCGATTCAGAACGTTATTACAGGAATCACTTGCCTTTGTATCCCACATGTGAACTAATCGAACGGGTTACGCCGCCTGGGTCGACCGTATTCACATTCAAGGGGGTTCCCGACGCATACACCTCACGCCGCATCCTGTTGGAGTATGAGTCGGCGGCGAATCAAGTGGCGGCGCGCATTTTTCAGAGCGCCGCGGTCGGCACAGATCAACCGAACGCGCGGCTGCGTTTCACATTCCCCGCTCGCCGGCTGCGGGCGATTCGGGTAAATCAGACGGCGAGCGGAACCGACGTCTGGAGCATCAACGAGCTGCGCATTTTATCCGGTGGCCATGAGCTGCCGCGGGAGGCGACCTGGCGGCTGACCGCGCACCCGTATCCGTGGAGCATTCAGGACGCCTTCGACAATTCACCGGTTACTTTCTGGCGGAGCGGCCAAGCCATTCATCCTGGGATGTTTGTGCAAGTGGATTTCGGCGGTATGCGCGAGGCCGACCAGGTGGTGTTGGAGGGTCCCACGGACCAGTACGGCATCCGGCTGGAGCTGGAGGGCGACACCGGCGATGGCGCATGGCAGCTACTGGCGGATCGGCCGATCGCGAGCGATGGCGCCCCCTATCTCGGCTTCCGGCGTGCTGCGGCGGAAGAGCTGAAGCGGCGCGGAATCGACTACATTCTCTGCTTCCAGGATGAAGCCTGGTCGGAAGACATGCGGCGCAATCGCGATTTGTGGGGTGTGGAGGTGGCGGGCACCGCCGGTAGCGCTACACTGTATCGATTGCCATGAGACTTTTTCTGGGTGTGGATGGCGGCCAATCGGGGACCGTTGCGGCGATTGGCGACGAAACCGGCCGCGTGCTGGGCGAAGGCGAAGCCGGACCGAGCAACCATGCCGCCGGCGCGGAAGGGCGTGCGAAGTTGGAGCGCGCGGTGCGCGAATGCGTGGGCCGAGCCGCCGCGCAGGCGGGCCTCGATGCCGCGAGCTTGGAATTCGAATCGGCGTGCTTCGGCATGAGCGGAGGGCCGGAAGGCAAGCACTCGATTCTCTCCGGGTTGATTCGCGCGGCGCGGCTGAGGGTGACCACGGATGCGGCCGTTGCGCTGGCCGGCGCAACCGCGAGCGGGCTGGGAGTGGTCGTGATCGCCGGGACAGGCTCGATGGCGCTCGGCCGCAACGCGGAGGGGCGCACGGCGCGAGCGGGCGGCTGGGGTTACGTATTCGGCGACGAGGGCAGTGCGTTCGATATAGTCCGCCAGGCGGCGCGAGCTGCGTTGCGGATGGAGGAAGGCTGGGGCCCGGAAACGGCGCTGCGGGCGGCGCTGCTCGACGCCACCGGATCGGTCGACTCGAACCAGATGCTGCACCGGTTCTACACGCCGGAGTGGGAGCGCTCCCGCGTGGCCACGCTGGCGCCGCTGGTGGACCAGGCGGCGGGCGAGGCCGATGCCGTAGCGCAGTACATCGTCAACCAGGCCGCGCAGGAACTGGCGCAACTCGCCGCCGCCGTGCGCGGGCAATTGTGGAAGCCCGGTGAAGCGGTGGAGATAGCATACTCAGGCGGCGTATTCGAAAGCCGCATGCTGCTCGAGCGCTTCCGCATTCTGGTCGAGATGGAGGAAGGCAACAAGCTTGTCCCGCCGCGGTATCCGCCGCATCTGGGCGCGCTGCTGGAGGCGTATCGGGCGGCGGGGATGGGTGTGGAGCTGCGGGCGAGGGCGAAGCGCGATTAGGTCCGCAGCCGCCGGGCTTGCGCCCAGTTGGCAGGCGAAAGCGCCTGCCCCACGGCTGCGACCATTGAACAATCGGCGCTGGGCGGGCCTGGAGCCCGCGCCAACTCGCTGCGGATTAGTGCGAGACCGGAATCATGGCGCCGGCTGGCGAATTGACGCCTCCGTAGGTGGCGAACACCTGGTTGTCACCGTTCGCCGCCGACAGCGGCACCACCACGTTGAGCTGATACAGGCCCGGGCTGATCAGTCCCGCATACTTTACCGTCGC
>CAWJLI010000022.1:0-6918 GCA_963843095.1 Bryobacterales bacterium | reverse complement strand
GTTATGCCCTCTACTGGTTCAGTTCGCGTATTGCTCGATGGCCTGAACGCGGAAGAACTGGAGGACAAGGGTGCGAGCGTGTGAGGTAGCACGAAGATGACCGGAAGGAGTCTCCTGCGGCGGCTGGAGCATCTCGAAACCCGGCTGACGCCGGAGGTCTTATCGATAGTGGCGCACATCGAGTTCGTCTCCCCGGACGGACGGGTCACCGGATCGCTCGTACTCGAATCCGAAGTTCCCGCCGAGCGCGGTCGAGGGCCCCTGGGACGGTGACATGCGGCGGAAACTCGGCAGAGCCAACCTTCTCCGGCGAATCGAAGAACTCGAATCGCGCTCAGTGGACGGCAGCGGCCTCACGCCACATTCGCCACCATGGCTGGAGTTCTGGCAGCGTCAGGTCGACCTTTACGGGACCGGCCAGCCACATAACCAGCTCACGCTTGAAGCGGTCCGTGCCGTCATGCAGGCAATCCCAGACGGAGACGACGGGGGCGATTCAGAAACGACCCGGGCTGCGTGAAGGCGATCACCATGATCCGCAGGAATCTCACTCGCCGGCTGGAAGAACTCGAAGCGCGCATCGCCCCGGCTGCTGAACCGCCAATCGTCGAGATCGTATACGTCTCGCCAGATGGAACCGAGGAAGTGGAATGGAGGGTTGAGATGCCGACGTCTACCGGCCCGGCCTGGTGGCGGAGGACGCAGGAGCAAGTGAGCCAGCGCGGCGTGGTTTTGAAGCGATGAAGGCGATCACCAGGAGGCTTCAGAAGCTGGAGCGGCGATACCCGCCGAATCGGGCTCGCCCTTCTGGCCCGTCGGCCACGGAGAAGATCTCGGCGTGGCTGGCGCAAAATGGGATCGCTCGTGGTGAAAACGAAAGCCTGATGGCGACGTTTGCGCGCGCCCTCAGGGCCACGGTGGCGGATCTGCGCGTGTACTTGCAGCGCCGGGCGGCCGGCCAGCCCGCGGAATAGCTCTCTCGGAGATTCGCTATCCAATCCGCGCGATTACGGGGCTTTCAGCAAGTATAATCTTGTGTTTTTCAAAAACCTTAAATATAATCCGGTCAATCGATTTCTTTCGGAGAGGAGAACGTGGTGCTGAATCGACGAGCTTTGCTAAGAAGTCTGGGCTTGGGAGCGAGTTCCTGTTTACTTGCTGAACATTTGAATGCTGAGTTGAGCTGTGTGAATAATGCCTTCGGCGGCAGAACCTGCCAAGCCGGAATCGACCCCAAGAAAATGGATACCGTTTACGCGACTCAAGAACACAATGAATGGTGCTGGGCTGCGTGCATCGAGATGGTATTCACGTATTGGGGACACCCGGTGTCTCAGAAGGAGATTGTGCGCCAAACTTGGGGCACCTATGTCAATATGCCGGCGCTGCCTTACCAGATTGTAAGCGACCTCAATCGTCGGTGGGTCGATAGCGACGGCGATGCATTTCACGTAGTCGGAGATGTTTTCTCCGCAAATGCATCTACCGCGGCGCAAGACCTTGCAAACGACTGCCCGCTGATTCTGGGCTCCTTAGGCCACGCAATGGTGGTGACAGCAATAACTTACCAGGGGGTACCCAATCCTTATGCCGCGGCCACTGTGATCGGCGTAACGGTTCGAGATCCGTGGCCGGGGAGAGGAAAGCGATCCCTGACAGCCCAAGAGTATCTTGGAACTCTCCTTCTCGCTCGAATCAGGGTTTCCTGATTCTCAAACGGAGGCCGGGCGCCATTGGGGAGACGTTTGGACGCTTTCTTGGGATCACCCCACGCGAGCTTCGCGCGCGGTCGGGCGGCCGGCCAGCCTACGGAATTGGCTTCCGACTGGCCCGTCGGCCGCCGAGAAGATCTCGGCGTTGCTGGCGCAAAACGGGATCGTTCGCGGCGAAAGCGAGAGCCTGATGGCGACCTTCGCGCGTGCCCTTGGTTTAACCCTGTCGGAACTTCGCGTGTACTTGCAGCGCCGAGCCGCCGGCTTGCGCGCATAGTTGGCTACCGATATTGGTACATATCGTTCCGGACCCAGCCAGACCCTCGCCCCGGCCAATCCACGAGTGAGGCGTTTTCCGTCCAGGTGACGCTCTGGTCGGTTCAGAGGCCAAACGCAGCCGGATACCTAACCTTGCCGCGAACCCCATCGAGAGCGTTGGGGATGAGCTCCAGCGCCATGAACGCGTTGCGAGGAAACGGGTTGGGCTCTCAAGATAGCCCGCCCTCTTAGCGGAAAAGCCAAAGCGCGGATAATAGTCAGGGTGTCCGAGAACGAGGACAATATGCTCGTCCCGCCGGCGTAGCAAATCCAGGCCACCTCGAATGAGCTGCCCTCCAATGGCCCGACGCTGATACTCTGGTAAAACCGCGCCATCGGTGCCAAGGCCACCGCCGGAATTGAGGCATGATCGGTGTCAATTGACATCCGGCTGAACAGGATGTGCCCGACGACTCGTCCCTTCATTCAGCTGTTCGGCCTTTCTTCCCGCCCAGAACAGCTCCGTTTCTAGTTCTTTTCCCAAGTTCTAACTTTTTCTATTCTTTAGTTAAGATACTGTCAGCGTACGACGGCTCGCAAACCATTTGGAATCAACTCGTTGCCCGTTTCACGGATGGTTGGCTATTAGATTGCCAAAAGCGGGTCGGAAAGTTTACACCGGGCCGGCGGCACACTGAGAGGATCAACGCATGGACACACAGAAGAAAACCCGCGGCGCTTCGGGCGGCACTCTGGGATGGAGGAACGTTCAGGTTTCTTTTCCACGAACACCAGGCCTCGCTGCTTTGTGGGCGGTCCTTGTTTTCATCCTCGTTTTGGGGGCTGGCGCGTTTTACGCGATGAATAAGTTATCGGACGCTAAGTTCGAAGCACTGCTGGGTCGACACTATACTCAGGATGGAAAAGTGGTTGGCGGAACTAGCGGCAGGATGATTCAGTTTTGGACACCGTCGAAGGAGACTCGTCGTTACTTAAGGAAGGATGAAAGGGGCGGCGTTTTAGAGACTGAAAAGTGGATGATCGTTGAGGACGACAGTGCCCAGGAATTTGGTGATGTTCTTCTTCAGATGCAGCATGTGCTGGGATACCGCTGGTACCAAGTATTCGGACACGGGCAGGACATCGACAAGGAGGGGCTCTGGTGGGTCGTCACTGTAAGTGAGAAGTTCGACACGGCTGAGATTGTTAAGGCGTATTCGGACTACTGGTACAAACCAAAGGGTGCGTTCTATCCTTCTGTTTACATCGAGGAGCAGCTCTCGGGCCACCGCGGCAGATACGAATAATGATGTCCCTGTAACTCCGAGAATGAAGGGCGTCGCGTCGAAGGGCGTCCGCCTGGGGAACTGGCTGTCGGTCAAACAGGCGCAAACGCTGCTCAACGCCCCGGACGTCACGACCACCAAGGGCCTCCGGGATCGCGCCATCCTCGCCGTTCTTCTGGGGTGCGGTCTGCGGCGCTCCGAGGTGGCGGCGCTGACGATGGGGCATGTTCAGAGGCGGGACGGGCGTTGGTGCATCGTGGATCTCGTTGGCAAGCATGGCCGCGTGCGGACAATCCCGATGCCGACGTGGGTTAAAGTGGCGATCGATGCGTGGACGGCCGCGGCCGGCGTTTGCGAAGGGCCGGTATTCCGGTCCATGAACCGAGGCGACCAGGCCCAAGCGGCTCCGTTGAGCGAGAAGGTCGTCTGGCAGTTGCTGCAGCCGTACGCCGCGGCTGCGGGTGTGCCCGGAATCGCGCCCCATGATTGTCGTCGGACCTGCGCGAAACTGTGCCGGGCCGCGGGGGGCGAACTTGAGCAAATCCAGTTGCTCCTGGGCCATGCCTCCGTCCAAACGACAGAACGATACCTGGGCACGAAGCAGGATCTAGTGAACGCACCAAACGACGGGATCAAGTTGAGCGTGGCGGTTTAGTGTCCCAGAACTCAATTCCGCAGATCGTCCAAAAACTCCGATGCTGGTTCCACGCTCGTGACCAACAGGTGATCCCGCGCACGGGTGCAGGCGACGTAAAGCAGGTGCCGTTCCGTGTTATAGACTTCTTCCAGATCTGCATCGTCGGTGACGGTTTCGATCCGTTCCTGTAACGGAATGACCTCATCGTCGCAAGCCATGACCGCAACAGCGCGAAACTCCAGCCCTTTCGCGAGATGCATGGTGCCGATAGCAATCCGGCCGCTGGTGGTCTCTACGTTGTCGTCGAGAACCTTCGCCGGGAGTCCGGCGGCCTCGGTTGCGGCGCGGGCCCTGGTCAACTGAGCCTCAGAGCGAACGAAGACGCCCATTTCGTGAGGCGCGATACCTTCCCTGGCCCTGACTGCAAGCCATTCGCCGACGGCCTTGATTTCGCTTTCCGGGGAATCGAAAGCCACCACGCTTGGTTCCGGCCCATTGAACAAGGAAACCGTACCCTTGCGGTCCTCCTTAATGCCGTCAACGTCGGATACGTCGGGGCCGAGCAGACGGTCGGCCTGCATCCGGATCTGGTGTGACGTCCGGTAGTTGATACGCAGTGTGAAGGAGCGCCCCCGAACATCGATACCCAGCGCCTTCCATGAGAACGGCTGCTGAAATATCCGTTGACCCAGATCACCGGCGAAGAAAAGTCCGTCCTTCCGCCCGCCCGCGAGAGCAGCAAGGAAACTTCAATTGGGGGACGCTCACGTCCTGCGCCTCATCGATCACGGAGAAATCGAAAGGCCTATTCTTGCTCTGTGCCAATTGAGACGCTAGGCGGTTGAACATGTCGGAGTACGTGACCAGGCCGCCGGTCTTCAAGGCCAAACGGACCCGCTCGAAAATCGACCAGAGAATCACGCGCTGCTTCTCAGCCAGCCGCGTCTTGCGCCCCAGACGCACCACGTCGCGGTAGGCTTTCCAGGACTCTAACTGCCAGGCGTCTACAACTTGTTCCCACTCTGCCATCAGGAAGGGCAAAGAGAACTTGTGCCCCTCCACTGCTCCGGCCGCTTCTTTGAGGTTCTGCTGGATGGCTGCTCGGGAAGCGATTTGCGGACGGCCGCAGTTTAGCTCATAAAGCCGCCTCGCAATCGCGTTCATCGCGTGGACCTCCACGCGTTCGCCAAGACGGGGCTCGTTGCTGATCAGACGGCGAAGTTTCGCTCTCAGGGCATTCGACAGAGTATCGGAAAAGGTGGTCAGCAGGACTCTGGCGTCCGGGTTGGCTCGGGCAAGGAAGACAGCGCGATGGAGCGCCACGATGGTCTTTCCCGTTCCCGCCGACCCCGAAACGCGCGCCGGGCCGTTGTAGCCGCGTTCAACCAACTGGCGCTGTGCTGGGTGGAGGAAGACCGTCCATTTGTCCCAGGGATAGTCGAGTGCGCGCTCGAGTTCTTCGAGATTGCTCATCACCCGGAAACGGCGCTGAGCATCGGGGTGATCGAATGGACCGGCGGTGGCGGGCACCAACTGCTTAGCCGGCGGCGTTACGCCAGTGGCCAGATTGAGCAGGGCCTCGGCAGCCTCGGCTGGTAGATGCTCCGCCAACTCCAGCACTGTGGCTTCAGTGGCCCTGCGCACATCGTCCAACCATTCCGATGGCACGCCGTAGCCCAGTAGCTGCTCGTCGGGGATACCGGCAAACAGGGGCGCTTTCGCCGGCACCGCCTGCTCCACTTCCACGTATTTGGGAATGGTGATTTCCCGGACCGTCTCCCGAATTTCCACCAATTGCGCCGCGCCAGTCTTCGGGTGGGTTTCCAACTTGCGCCGTTCCGCCCAGTGATAAGCGTTGTCGTGGTGGTTGACGTAGCACAGCAATAAGCCGGACTCGGTTCTATGCACAATCAGGCGGATGTCGAGACTCACGCGCACCGCCCAGAAGTGGGGGTCTTTCGCCTTGTCGAGCTTGTGGAATTGCAGCGCCGGATGAGCCGGATTCAACTGGAGATCAAAGGCAGCGGTCTTGACTGCCTTCTGCTCGTCGCCGTTGAGCTTGGCGAGGCTGTCCGTAAACGTGTCGGCGATACGGAAGTCCATCAGTCCACCCGGAACACTTTCATTACCTCGTCGCCAAGGTGGTTGATGACCTTCACCGCGATGCGCCCGGACTCGGGTTTGTTGAAGGGCCGCGATGTGTCGCTGTTCAGCGTTGCCCAGGCTTCTTCGTTGATTTCGGCTTTGAGCGTGGTCTTGAGGGCCTTGTACGGATCGTTCGCGCCCAGAAAATAGGCGTGGCGGACGAAGAAGCTCTCTTCGTTGTAGTCGGTGTCAATGAACCAGCAAGCGATCCCGTCGGCACCGTCGCTGCGAACCTCGCCGGTGTTCGGATGGAACACGTCCACCCCGTTGACCTTCACCTGGATCTGCCCGCCCGACACCGGGAGAATCTCGATGTCCGGCTCGCCGAAGATCACGAACAGATTGCCCTTGCCGGTATTCTTCAGGTCGTCGGCCATGTGCAGATCGGCGTTCATGCGCGCCTTGAGCACCGGGATGCGGCCAAGCTTGTTGAATTCCGAGGAATGGGCATCATAGTTGAAGGCGCACGTGATCAGCACGTCGAAGCCGGCGTCGCCCGCCTCGCGGGCGGCGGCCACAAGATCGGGGCGGGACACGGTGCCGAACTCCGGTCCAATAAAGATGGCCGCGCGCTTTTCGGTGCCAGAGTCTCTGTTGCCCTCGATATATCTGCCCTCGGCGCAGACCAGAGCGCCGGGCCAAGGCGTGATCGACGAGAAAGTGATCTTGTCGTCCTTGTGTGCCTGCTGCACGCCGGCGGTTTTCAGGTTTTCCAGGATCATCTGGACGAAGCCCTGTTCGTCTCCGCCTTTTGATATCGCAACACCGTCGATCAAGTCATCGTTCTCGTCGACGTCCAGCACGCGGTGCGGCGAAAGGCTTTCGACGGTAAACGGCCCGGGAGCAACGCCAACCGAACCAGTTGGCCCGGCAAGAAGAA
>CAWJLI010000021.1:0-19397 GCA_963843095.1 Bryobacterales bacterium | reverse complement strand
GGCCGCCGCCATGATGGTCTCGTGATACTCCCAGGAGAAAAACGAGAGCACCAACTCCGTGATCGACGGATGGCTGGAGCGCAACATCGATTCCGAGTTGCCGGCGCAATCCTGCAACTCCAGCCATACCAATACCGGCCGGCGCTTCTTTTCCAGGGTTGCCGCAACCTGTGCGGCCGCGCCCATGGGCAGACCCAGCACGCCTGCCATCGAACCGCAAAACTTCAGAAATTTTCTGCGTGGGATTCCATAACACCGCAGGGCGTCCGCAATGCTCGACTCGCGACCAGGCATCAGGTTCCCCCCAACGCAGTCCGGCGGCCCGGCGCCCGACTGGCTTGCTTCGGAGCCACAGGGATGAACGCGCGCGATGGTCCCGTGCCGCGCGCCCAATAACGCCCCATTATGGGCCGGGTTCGAGCCGGTAGTCAAGATAAAAAGAGCTTTTTATTAGGCTTTTTGGGGGGAGGGTGGCAATTGATTGGCCTGGTGCATCCGGACGGGATATAAGGAGGCCGCACAAAAAAGCGGCGGCGGAAGTTGAATCTCCCGCCGCCGAGGTTAGTTCCCAAGAAATCGGGGTACCGGGTTTAGGAACCGATGTTGAAGATGATGACCACGTCACCCTGGAGGTTGGGGGTAGCGGCGGTGTCTTTTACGGTGAATATCACCTCTGGTGTTGTGTTCGCGCCGGCTCCCGAAAGGGTACCCGTGATGGTGCCGTCGGAGTTCAGCGTCAATCCGGCCGGCAATGCGGCCGGGCTGTAGCTGGCAACAGAGTAAGTGTAGCTGGGGCTAGCGCTCCCCTCGCTTCCTACTACGGCCAGGGCGGCCGCCGCAATTGTCGCGGTACTCGTGCAGTTGTAGACGTAAACCGGGTCGGTCTTAGAGCCGGTCGGGCCGCTGGAAGCGCCCGTGACCGAGCCCAGCAGTCCCTGGACCACGCTCAGCGTGACGCCAGTAGCCTGGCTGGAAACCCCATTGGAGGTAATCACGACCGGGAGGGACGCGGCCGTACCATTCACGGCGTATCCCAATGCGGTGTTGGCGGTGGTTATTTGAGGAAGCTGCACGTTAATTTGATACAGCCCCGCGACCGCGCCATCCACCCAGCCGGCATACTGGAGCGTAGCGGTCGCTCCCCCGATCTTCACCGTGGGAAGGTCGGTATCCGGGGCTGAGAGGCAAGGCGGAAGGCTCGGGATCAGGCCTTGCTGCATCACCAGCCCGTCGATGGTAGTCAGCGCCGAGTTGGCCGGAATTGTGCCGTTGACGGCAGTCAGATAATTGGCCGCCGTAGTGCAGTTAGTGAACCAGCTCGACGACCCTGTGGTATCGGGCGAGCCCAGGCCTGTAACATAGAGCATGATGCTGTCGGAGTCGCCAGCGCCGGTCCTGGCCATCGTCGGGGCAGCCGCCGTGATCAAGGCATAGGTCGACCCCTCAAGTGCTGCGGCGGCGCCCTGTCCGTCGCCATTGACGGTGAAGACGCCGGGATCCGTTGCTACAACAGTCACGGGATAGGCTTTACTCTGGAGCAGGGTCCCACCCGTGCCGTAACCGAAGCTCACAATGATGTCGACCACGGTGCCGATGTGAGTGGAGAGCGCGGAAGGCGCGATCAGGTTGATCTGACCGTTGGTGGCGAACAGCAGCGGAGCAGCTCCGATTGCCGAGCCTGCCGAGGAAACGCCGTGGGGGAAGAACGTCACGGTGAGGTTGCGAGGGTTGGCGGCCGAGGCCGAATCGGGACTGAGCGCAGTCAGATAGCGAAGGGTAGCCGGGTCCGTCTGTCCGTACAGGATCGCATTCGGGCCTCCCTGCAGGCAGCCGGTGCTGTTGGAGACGCAGAAGTTCGTTCCGAAAATGCTCAGGATATCGTAGGGAGCCACCACCGGCAGAGCCGGCGCAACTGGCTCGGCGTACGACGAGGCGCTGGTAACCGCCTGAATAATCGGACTGGTGCCGATGCTGATTTGGAAAATACCGCTGTTGCCGGCGCTGTTAGCCGGCGTGGGAGTGGAGCAGGTGGTTTGCGCGACCGCCGGGTTGCAGACGGCCAGGGTCACCGTATTGTTGCCGGTGAAGGGCAAATTCGGATCCGCCGACACCGG
Organism: Bryobacterales bacterium; assembly: GCA_963843095.1. Taxonomy (GTDB): domain Bacteria; phylum Acidobacteriota; class Terriglobia; order Bryobacterales; family Bryobacteraceae; genus Bog-375. The sequence continues at coordinate 17,283 of CAWJLI010000021.1, read as the reverse complement.
TACCGTAATCGTCAGGTTGATGGCGGAGGGTAAGACAGTGCCGATGGCGATTGCGGCATCCGGCACCATCAGCGATCCTCCCACGGGGACGATTCCCACTTGAGTACCCGTCGCGCCTGGGACGAATCCGGAACCGCTGATAACCATGTTGAATACGGTTCCGGCCGCGGCGGTCGGCAGGTTCGCAGGCGTAATGCCGCTGATCACGGCGCCGGGAGACAGGACGTTCACGGTAAGGTTGACGGTGCACGCTCCTCCCACATTTCCACACGCCGTCACGGCATTGTTAACCGGGGTGATGATGACCGACCCAGTCAGTGTAGCGCCCGGGGCGGCAGCTCCGAAGACCGATTGCAGGAACGTCACCTGAAGCGGGCTGCCGAAACTATAGGCCAGACCTTCTCCGCCAGGAATGCTGACTTGCGGATTCAAGGTGGCCGGCGGTGAATGAGACGGTGTAGGCGATCGGCGCGTCGCTCGAAATCGGGGTGATCAGCATTGTCGGGAGGGTCGTTCCCCATGTCCAGTTAATGGCCGCCGGGGCTGTTCCGCCGACGATCGTCAGGGTGGGCGATGGGTTACTCACCTGGAGGGTGACCGGTATCGTGCAGTCCAGTGCGCCGGAGACCAAGAGGTGAACGGTTGCGGAGTAGCTGCCCACGGCCAGCGTTTTGGCCCCGCTGCTCACCGCGAAGGTGATCGTCCCGGTCGATTGACCGGTGATACCGGTGAAGCCGCCGCCGGCGGTGGTCGCACTGAGCCAGAGTGGGACGGTCGCGGTGTTGATTTGGAAGTACGTGGCGGAACTTGCCGTAATCGTGCTGGTTGCCGTACTGGATGGGCTGGTGCCAGTCGTGTACGTCAACACGGTGGGCGCGGAAGCCGTCAACGGGTCTGCGACGCCGACTGTGACGACGACGGGCAGGATTTTGTCCGCCACCATGGCGCTCGTCAGATGAACTGCATAAGTTGTTGACCCCAGCGATAGCGCGCCGCATCCGGCCGCGGCATTCAGGGTGAAGGTTTGCGCCGCGACCGCGGCTAACACGGGCGTCGTAGATGTTCCCGGACTACCCGTCAACGTGAGCCAGGCAGGCAGCGCATCGTTATTGGCGGCGGAGTTGCTGACATAGAAGTACGTGCCCCCGGTGGCCGTGGACGTGACCGGGACGGCCTGGCTTGACCCAGTGTAGTTGCCGCCGTTCTTGGTGCAGGTGAGGGTCACCGAGCTGGGCGTCACCAGCGCGTTTCCGGTATTGGTAACGATCAGGCTCACGTTTACGATGAGACCCGAAGTAGAAGCACCGCTTGAAGTGAAGGTCACGGTTCCGGTGGTGGTGCCGACACTCATGCCTTTGCACCCGGCAGTGGCGCTGAAGACGAAGTTCGTGGGTACGGTCGTCGAGCCGACCGCCTGCGAGCCGGGAACAGCAATGAGGCCCGTCAGGGTGCTTGAGACCGCAAAAGTGATGGTGCCATAGTCGGCTGCTGCCACGGCTGTAATGCCAATCGTCACCGGGGGAGCCCCGATGAGCGTGTCGCAGGTTAGACTAAAAGAGGTTGGGTTTGCCACCAGTGCAGCGCCTGTCGCTTGCAAAGTACCCGTGCAGATGACCAGCGCGAGGATCGCAAGGAGCACCTTCAGAAAACGTATTTGAGACATATGTGTGATTTTTCTCCTTATGTTTACCCACGCTGAGTGCCTGGGTACATGCACCATATCGGTGCGCGCGGGAGATTCTTCAGAGTGGGACTGCGTTTTTTGCGAACCGAGCCGGGTGCGCGGCCTGAAAGTGGCAGGCAGGCAGTTCCTTCGTGGTACCAGCAGCCTAAAGCATGCTCCACCGGTACCCGCGGAAGGGGGGCGCCAGCCTTGTCCGGCGCGAGATTCTGCGCTACCTATAAATCATGTCGACCACGCGCGATGATCTCCGTTACGCGTTGCGTTCCCTGCGCAGGTATCCCGGGTTCACGTGCGTCGCCGTCGCTTCGCTGGCGCTCGGTATCGGCGTGAATACCGCCATCTTCAGCCTGGTGGATCAACTGTTCCTGTGGTCCGTTCCGGCGCGCGACCCCGGCCAGCTCGTGAATATCGAGGGAGGCCGCAGCGACACGTACCCCTTCTACCGCGAGTATCGCGACCGCAACCAGGTCTTCGCCGGACGTGCTCGGCTGCAGCCATCCGAGGCCTGCTGGCGTCCGGCCGGAGGGAGCACCGGCGGCGGAAGTCGGGAACGTTTCCTATGTGAGCGGCAACTACTTCCAGACGCTCGGGGTTGGCGCCGCCGCAGGCCGGGTTCTGTTGGACTCGGACGACGTGAAGCCGGGCGGATCGCCGGTCGTCATCCTTTCCTACGACTATTGGCAGCGCCGTTTCGCGGGCAGCCTTAACGTCATCGGGCGGAAGTTTGCGGTGAACGGATATCCCTCTCGAAGTCGCCGGCATCGCCGAAAAAGGTTTCGGCGGGCTCTTCAATGGCTATCGGACGGACGCTTTCATTCCGATGACCATGTTTCCGCTGACCACGCCCGCGGCCGCGTCCATCTGGAACACGGCGGGCATGCGATTGCTCAGCTCCGTGGCACGCCTGAAGCCGGGAGTCTCGATGGAGAAGGCGCAGGCCAACCTGCGGGTGATTTGGCCGCAGGCCGCCGAAGCGGTCAACGACGCATTGGTCAAGGCCGGTGGAAAGCCCAGGAAATTACGCCGGAGAAGACGGGCCGACGGTGAAGCCCGGCGCGCGCGGCGTGTGGTCCGGCGTCTCGCGAGCGGCAGATCCGCTTGTGGTGCTGATGGCGGCCGCCGGCCTGGTGCTGCTGATTGCCTGCGCCAACATCGCCAACCTGCTGCTGGCGCGCGCCGCCGGACGGCGGAAGGAGATCGCGGTGCGGTTGGCGATGGGCGCCAGGCGGGCGCGGCTGGTCCGCCAACTCCTGACCGAGAGCCTGGTTCTGGCAGCCATTGGCGGAGCCGCCGGATTCGCCCTGGCGCGCTGGAGCGTGACGGCCATCGCGGCGGCGCATCTCGTCAATCCCGATCTGCGCCTCGAGCCCAGCCTGATGCTGGCCGCGTTTTCCGCCGGCCTGACTCTGCTCACCAGCGTTCTATTCGGGCTGGCGCCCGCCCTGCGGATCACCCGCGTGGACCTGGCGCAGGCCACCAGGGACAGCGGATCCTCCTCTCCGGGGATCTCGCGTGCGGCTGGGCAAGGTTCTTATAGCGGGCCAGGCCGCTTTGTCGCTGGCGCTGCTGGTGGGCGCGGGGCTCTTTATTCGGACGCTGCGCAATCTGGAAAACGTCGATCTGGGTTTCGATCGCGAGCACGTTGTGCTGATTGACGCCGATGCCGCCCACGCCGGATACAAAGGCCACCGGCTGCGCACCTTCTACGATGAACTCCTGGAGCGCACGCGCCATCTCACAGGTGTTCGATCCGCCGGCCTGTCGGGCATGACGCCGATGGGAATGTATGCGATGTCGCGTTCCTTCTCGGCGGAAGGGTATCAACCTCATCCCGGCGAACGCATGGTTGCAATGTCTAATCCGGTCACCCAGGGATACTTCGCCGCGCTGGGAATTCCACTGATGCTGGGCCGCGATTTCCGGCCGGCAGGACGAACCGGCGATCACCCCGAAGGACAGTGTTTTTGCGGCGCTGGGACGGATGGGCGGAGGCGGCAGCACCAAGGCGGAGGTCAACGCTTCTCCCATTTGCATCATCAACGAATCGCTGGCCCGCCATCTCTTTGGCGGCGCCAACCCGGTCGGTCGTCATCTCAGCTTTGACGACACCTATTCAGCCGAATCGGCCGTGGAGATTGTCGGCGTCGTCAAGGACGTCCACCACGGCAGCGTCAGGCATGCCGACGACATGGGCGCCATTTATATGCCGAGCTGGAGTCACGGCGCGGAAGCGCGCTATCTCGCCGTGCGGGTTGCGGGAAGCACCACTCCGGTGATTGCGGCCATTCAGCGCCAACTGCGCGAGATGGATCCGAACGTGCCTCTGCTGAGAAGCGACAGCATGGAAGACAGCGTAAATGCGAACCTAAAACACGAGCGCATGATCGCGTACCTGTGCGGCTGCTTCGGAGCGCTCGCGCTGACGCTGGCCGCGGTGGGTTTGTACGGTGTGATGGCCTATGCGGTGGCCCAGCGAACCAGGGAGGTCGGGATACGCATGGCGCTCGGGGCGCGGCGCCTCGACGTGATCGGGATGATCGTGCGCGAAGCGCTGGTCCCGGTTCTTTTCGGCGTTGCGATCGGCATCTCTGGCGCGCTGGCTGCGACGCGCGTAGTTGCCAGCTTGCTATTCGGAGTCGCGCCGCGCGACCCGCTTTCTTTTATTCTCGCCGTTTGGGCGATGCTGGCCGTGGCGGCACTGGCGGCAGCAATTCCCGCGCGCAGAGCGAGTCGCGTCGATCCCGCGATTGCCCTCAGGTATGAATGACGTTCTTATTATGGATGCGAGGTGACGATGACCTACATGCTCTGTCGCAATCGCGTTGCGGACTTCCCCCGGTGGCGCGCGGTGTTCGCTTCTCATGAAGCGGCCCACCGGAAAGCGGGGCTGCAGCTCGTCAATCTCTGGCGTAGCGTTGAGGAGCCCAACAACATCTTCTTCCTGTTTGAAGTTGCCAGCATCGATATGGCGCGGGAGTTCATCAATGATCCCGAGGCCGCCAAAGCCGGACAAGCTTCAGGCGTGATCGATGGCGAGTATCACTTCGTCGGAGATGCCGGGGGCTACGGATCAACGTAGCGCGCGCATTCCTGCCCGCGCTACGATCATCTTGGGTGGTGTCTAACGCTTGAACGCGGCGCGTCCGGCGAATCGCGAATGCCCTTGTAGCCGCTCCTCAATGCGGAGGAACTGGTTGAACTTCGCTACACGCTCGCTGCGGCAGCCCGAACCGGTCTTGATGTGACCGGCGCCCGTAGCGACCGTCAGATCCGCAATGAAGGTGTCCTCGGTTTCGCCCGACCGGTGAGAGACAAAGCAGCGGTAGGCATTGCGCGCCGCCAGTTCCATGGTGTCCAGCGTTTCCGTCACCGTGCCGATCTGATTCAGCTTGATGAGTATCGCGTTGGCGAGCCCCTTGTCGATTCCCTGTTGGAGGATCTGTGCATTGGTGCAGAAAAGATCGTCGCCCACCAGTTCGATTTTGTTCCCGAGGGCGACCGTCAAATTGCGCCAGCCATCCCAGTCGTTTTCCCCCATTCCATCCTCGAGGAGCACGATCGGGTATTGGTTCGCCCATGACTCCCAGATCTTGATGAGTTCGTCGGAGGTAATCGCCTTCTTGGTGGACTTGAAAAGCACATACTTCCCGTCGTCCCACATTTCGCTGGCAGCCGGGTCGAGGCAAATCGAGATATCGGTGGACGGCTTGTAGCCGGCCTTGGTAATCGCTTCCAGAATCAGTTCGACCGCCTCTTCGTTCGATTTCAAATCGGGAGCGAAGCCTCCCTCATCACCCACCGCGGTGCGAGAGACCTTTGCCGTTCAGCACCTTCTTGAGCGTGTGGAAGGTCTCCATGCCCATGCGGATGGCCTCGGCAAACGATGGCGCGTTGTGTGGCGCGATCATGAACTCCTGGAAGTCGACGGTGTTGTCGGCGTGCTTGCCGCCGTTGAGCACGTTCATGCACGGCACCGGCAGCGTGCACGCGTTGGCGCCGCCAAGGTACCGGTACAAGGGCAATGAGTGAGCGTTCGCCGCCGCGCGCGCGGTGGCCATCGACACGGCGAGAATCGCGTTAGCTCCCAGTTTGGCCTTGTTGGGGGTTCCATCGGCATCGATCATCGCCTGGTCGATGGCGCGCTGGTTGGTCGCATCCAGCCCGATCACGGCGTGGGCCAGTTCCTTTCGGACGTGGCCGGCAGCCTTGAGGACGCCCTTCCCGCCATACCGCTGCTTGTCGCCGTCACGCAGTTCGACGGCTTCTTTCTCTCCCGTCGATGCTCCCGAAGGAACCGCTGCAACGCCGACCGCGCCGCCATCCAGCGCAACCTCGGCCTCAACGGTAGGATTCCCGCGGGAATCCAGGATTTCACGACCCACAACGCTTACGATCTTAGTCATCTATGACTCCTTGTGCCTTGCGAATGAGGAAACTCCCACCAGACGGCAGGAGCTATCGGAACCGGTTGCCCGGAACGGTCAGAGGTGACGCTCCATCACCCGGCGTTCTCGAAGCCCGACTATAACTCATGGCGCGTGTGTGGGCAACACGACCGACACGGCCGACGGCAGCGGCATTGCTCAGCGGGCCGCGTGCGCTTCGCCGACCACAGCGTCAAACGCCGGCTTTGGCTTTCCCTGGCGATCGAATAACAGGGGGTAATTGGTCCTTCCCCTCGCCGGAAAATTGTTCAGCCAGGAGCCCTGGTCGGTGACACCCCAGAAGGTCACGCGGGTGACGGCGTCGCGGTGTTTCAAGAAGACGCGAAACAAGGCCGCGTAGCGATCTGCCAACGCTTGTTGCTGCGGGGCCGGCAGCCCGGCTGTGTATGGGTTGGAATTGGCGTCGCCTTCGGCCTTGGCGGAGACATCGGCGGTATGGGTGCGCGTGACCTGGGGCAGCACATCCACGTCGAGCTCGGTGATATTCACCTTGACGCCGAGCGCGTGGAACGCGGCGATGGTCGCATCCACCTTTTCGGCATCCGGCCAGTCCATGTGGTAGTGCCCTTGCAGGCCAACGGCGGCGACCGGCACGCCCTGGGCCAGTAGTTTGCGGATCAGCTCCACGCCGCCTTTCCGCTTGGGCTCGTTTTCGAGCGAGTATTCGTTGTAGTACAGCTCGGCCTTGGGATCGGCTTCGTGCGCGTATTCGAACGCCTTGGCGATGTAGTCGTCGCCGATAATGCGCTGCCATTGCGACTGCCGCAGTGCGCCGTCCTCGTTCAGGGCTTCGTTGACCACGTCCCAACCATTGACGCGGCCCCGATAGCGGCCCACCACGGCGGCAATGTGGTCGTGCATGCGGCGGAGCAACTCCTCGCGGCTGACGGGATTGCCCCTGTCGTCCTCAAACACCCAGCGCGGCGTCTGGCTGTGCCAGACCAGACAGTGCCCGATGATGAACATGTGATTCTTCTCGCCAAACTCGACGTAGCGGTCGGCCGGCTCGAAGTTGTATTTCTCGGGCTCGGGATGGATGAGCGCCCATTTGAGGTCGTTCTCCGGCGAGATGGAATCGAACTGAGCCGCCACCAGAGCAGCACCGGCAGGATCGCGGCCGTCATAATAAGGCGGGCCGAGCGCAGCGCCGATGTGGAAGAAGCCATGGTAGAAGTCCTTCAGCGCAGGCTGCGCCAGCAGCAGCGTATTTTCGGCATCCGACTTCTGGGGCGGCTGCGCTCCGAGCAGCAGCCAATCCCCGCTGATCGCCGCCACAGCCACGAATACTGCCATCTGGGTTTTCACGTCAATTCTCCTTGCGCATGGTGCGCTTGTACGGGCGCCATTGATGTGGCGCGCTTACGAAGCCGACTGCGGTGCGAAGCGCTTGCGGCGCTCGGCCAGCTCGTCGGCGATCGCCTGGTTCTTCTGCCGCGTGATCGGATAGAAGATCAGGCAGACTGCTGTGGCAAAAAAGGCCAGCCCCGAGTAGAGGCTCGCCACCAATAGAATGCCTGTCAGCGAGTGCGCCGTCTGCGTGGCGTTGGGCACATAACCGTACGCCTGGAAGAGCCAGCCCGCGATGGCGCCGCCCAGCGCCAGCCCGAGCCACAGCGCGAAAACCACCGCCGCGGTCACAGTGCCCGTGGCGCGGCGGCCGGTTTTCCATTCTCCGTAGTCGGCAACATCGCCCATCATCGCCCACAGCACCGGGCAGGAGCAGCCGAACGCAAACTGGCGCAGAATCTCCGAAGCGAAGATGAGGGCTGTTCCCTGGGTTGGCAGAACGAACAGGACGGCGGCGAGAATGCCCGTCAGCACCATGCTCGTAATGAACAGACTCCGCTTGCCGAAGCGCGCCGACAGTTTGGAGGAAACCGCAACGCCGACCAGCAGCGAGGCCAGGCCGAAGCCATTGAACCAGCTAAAGAGGTTCTGGTCTCCAGCGGCGTACTTGAAGAATGGAAGCATGACACTCGACCGCATCACGATCGCTATGAAGTAGAACATGGTCGCCAGGAACAGCGCGATCCAGGGCCCGTTCTTGACCAGGTCGGCGAGGTCCTGCCCCAGCGAGCTCTGTTGCTTCGGGTCCGGCTGAATCCGCTCCTTGGTCGAGAAGAAAGCCACGATAAACAGCGCGCCGCCAAGGACCGAGAAAAGCCCCATCGTCAACTGATAGCCCTTGGCACTGTTGCCATGGCCGGACCAGGCGATCATCGGCACCGCCAGGCTCTGCACGATGAACCCCGCGGAGTTGGCGAAGATTTGCCGCCAGGAGGCGATGCTGGTGCGTTCGTCCGGGTCGCCCGTGATCACGCCGGTCAGCGACGCGTAAGGCACGTTGTTCACCGTGTATACGATGCGCAGCAGAGCGTACGTTACGTACGCGTAGATAATCTTGCTGCCCGCGCTCAGGTTCGGAGTGGTGAACGTGAGCACGCCGATGATGCCGAACGGAACCGCCGTCCACAACAGGTACGGGCGAAACTTGCCCCACCGCGTGTTGGTGCGGTCCGCGATGGCGCCCATCACCGGATTCAAAACCGCCGCGCAGAGGCCAACCACCAGGAACAGCGTCCCGGCTTGAGCCGGCGTCAGCCCGAACGTGTCGGTGTAAAAGCTGAGCTGCAACGCCAGCATCGCCTGGAAGACGAAGTTAGCAGCCATGTCGCCGAGGCCGTAACAGATCTTCTCGGAAAACGAAAGTTTCTGAATCATATGTTCCCCGTATCTTCTCGGTCCACTTGCGGTTGCGGGCCTACTTCGTCACTGTCAGCGTAACCTTCTGAAGATCGGCATCCCGTGAAGAGGTGCCAACCATGATTTCGAAATCGCCGGGCTCCACCCGGTACTTCATATCGACGTCCCAGAACGCGAGCGACTCGGGCGTAATCTCGAAGCGGACGGTCGCGGTCTGGCCCGGTTCCAGGTCGATCCGGCGGAATCCTTTCAACTCTTTTACCGGGCGCGTCACCGAGCTGACCAGATCGCGGATGTACATCTGCACCACTTCGCTTCCGGCGCGCGTGCCGGTGTTGGTGACCTCGGCGAGAGCTTCCACCTTCCCGTCCGCTGCCATCCGGCTCTTGGAGAGCCGCACGTTGCCGACGCTGAAGGTCGTGTAGCTCAGGCCAAAGCCGAATGGGTAAAGCGGCGTGACGTCATCGAACAGATAACCGCGGCGGGCGGATGGCTTGTAGTTGTAGAACGCAGGCAGATGACCCGCCGAGCGCGGCACCGAGATCGGCAGCTTCCCGCCGGGGTTGTAATCGCCGAACAGAACGTCCGCCACGGCGGTGCCGGTTTCCTGGCCCAGATACCAGCACTCGAAAATGGCCGCGGCCTTTTCCGCCACGCGCTGGATCGAGTTGGGCCGCCCATGGAACAGAAACACGATCACTGGCTTGCCGAGGGCGGCGATCGGCGTCAACCAATTCCTGCTGGCGGCCGATGAGATCGAGACTGGGGCGGTCGCCCATATGGTTCAGGTTCCAGGCTTCGCGCGAAGTCTGCTCATTGCCGCCGATGGCCAGCACCACCACGTCGGCTTTCCGCGCGACTTTGACGGCTTCCGCAATCAACCTGCGGTCTTCCGCCGCGTCGCTCGGCAGCACTTCATCCTGATTCCACGAGCCGGGCTGCGTGATCTTGCAGCCTTCGCTATAGAGCACCTTCGCCCTCTTGCCGGCTTTGGCCTGGATGCCTTCGAGTACGGTGACCTCGGCTTTGGGCTTGCCGCTGTAACCGCCCAGCAGGCTGCGGTTGGCGTTGGGACCGATCACCGCGATCGTCTTAACTGCGTCCAGATCGAGCGGCGCCACACCGCCTTCGTTCTTGAGAAGGGTAATCGAGCGGCGCGCCGCCTCGAGGGCCAGGGCCCGGTGCGCGTCGCAGCCCACTACGCGATCGGCTTCCTCCGGGTCCACGTATGGATCGTCGAACAGGCCCAGGCGGAACTTCCAGAGCAGCATCGGCGCGACCAGTTCGTCGAGTTCGGCTTCCTTCAGTACGCCCTTGCGCACCAGTTCCACCAGGTGCAGGTAACAATCCGGTTCCGGCAGCTCGATGTTGACGCCGGCGCGAACGGCGAGGGCGCACGATTCCTTCTTGTCCTTGGCGACAAAATGGCCGTGCGTGTCGGGGCGGTAACCGAGCTCCCAGATCGCGTAGTAATCGGATACCACGAAGCCCTTGAAGCCCCACTCCTTGCGCAGAATGTCGCGCATCAGCCAGCGGTTGGCGTGGGATGGCACGCCATCAACCTCGTTGTAAGATGCCATCACGCTGATGGCTCCGGCCTTGTGCAGCGCCTGTTGGAACGGGAACAGGAAGGTCCCCCGTATCACGCGCTCGGAGACGTCCGCCGGAGCGCAGTTCATGCCGGATTCCGGCTGGCCGTGGCCGGTCATGTGTTTCAGCGTGGCGATGACGCGCGTTTTGTCCCGGAAGGATGCGTCACCCTGAAATCCGCGCACGGCGGCAATGCCCATCCGCGAGGCGACGTACGGATCCTCGCCGTAGGTCTCTTCGACGCGCCCCCAGCGCGGGTCTCGCGCCACATCCACCACCGGCGTCAGCGCCTGGTGAGTGCCGCGCAGCCGCGCCTCCAGAGCGGTCATGGTGAACAGCGACTCCACCAGATCCGGGTCGAAGGTGGCTCCCAGCGCGATCGGCTGCGGAAAGCTGGTGCCGCCGACAGCGGCGTGGCCGTGCAGGCACTCTTCGTGAAAGATCACCGGGATGCCGAGGCGGCTGTTCTCGACGAAGAACTTCTGGATGGCGTTGGTCAGCTCGGCCATCCCGCGCGCGTCCTTGCCCCCGCCCGCGTCGCTGGGCCGGCCGACCTGGCCGATGCCGCGCCCCTGCCGGAAGGCTTTCTTCGCCTTGGCCAAATCGAAGTTGCCATCGGCGTTCACCAGCTTGGCGGCCTTCTCCTGCCAAACGCACATCATCTGCGCGGCCTTCTCTTCCAACGTCATTCGCGACAAAAGGTCGCGCACGCGCTTCGCCACCGCCAAATCGCCCTTGCGGTAAAGAGGCACGCTCCCGTTCTTATTCTTAGAGACCTGCTTTTTCATAGGCTCGATCTTTCCTGAAGGCTGCTGGACCACTCGTGCGCCGGCAGCGGAACCTTTTCCTCTCTGGCGGAACCCGGCCGCCGGTTCGCGAGCGAGCGCCATGGGGGCCGGTCAAACGCGAATTTGTTGCAGCCTCAAACTATAATCAAGTGTCCAAACCGAAAAATCAAGTTGTGCATGCGCATTCCGTTGAACTATCGGCGCCCGGCCGGGGAGTTCACTGAACCTTCTTGCCGGTCCATTCAATGGACTGCCCGCCTCCATCGCCAACTCTTTCGGAAGTGAGGTGCAGGTCGGCGCCGCTGACCTTCCCCTTGTAGCTCAATTTCAGTTCCGTTCCCTGAAGGTCCGCGGTGATGGTGAAAGACAGGTTGTCCCCGTCCACCTTCCCGTCCGTGATGGTGGACTTGCCCAACATCGCGCTGGCGGTTTCTCCGGTGAGCTTGTTTCCGTCCACTTTGAAAACGAAGGTTCGCTCCATGGTTCCGTTAGGGCCCTCCGCGCTCGCTTTCCAGGTGCCGGCGATGTCGGCGGCCACCGCGGCCACCGCGAACATTGCCATCAAAATCAAAACACGCTTCATAGCGTCATTCCTTTCCCCAACATTCTTGCACCTTTCGCGCTTTCAGCGGCGCGAGGCTCCATCACAGCTTCACGGCCAAAGCCAGGCCATCGCCCATGGTGGCCATGCTGAGCGCGACGCGCCGGTCGGATTGCAGGTGGCGGTTGAAGTCGCGGATGGCTTCGGTATCGGAGTCGTGGTTCGCGGGGTCGACCACAGTGCCGTGGAACAGAACGTTGTCGGCGGCGATCAGGCCGCCCTGCCGTAGCAGCAGAAGCGCGCGCTCATAGTAATGGATGTAGTTGCCCTTATCGGCGTCGATGAAGATGAAGTCGAAACTGCCGGTCTGGCCCTCTCCGATCAGAGCGTCCAGCGAATCCAGCGCCGGGGCAAGCCGCAGCTCGATGAGGTCCTCGACTCCGGCATCGCGCCAGGTTCGCCGGGCGAGGATCGAGTATTCTTCGCTCTTATCGCAGACGATGAGCCTTCCGCCTGGTTGCAGGCCGAGCGCAATCCAGGTTGAGCTGTAGCCCATGAAGGCGCCGATTTCGAGAGCTTTGCGCGCGCCGGTCAAGCGGGCCAGCAGGTGCAGTAACTGGCCCTGTTCGGGCGCCACTTGCAACGAAGCCTGCGGGTGACTCTCGGTCGATTCGCGCAGCTTCCGCAGCGCCTCCGGTTCGCGCAGGGTGACATCGCGGACGTAAGTCAGCAGGGAATCGGTGAGCGGGGTCTGGGTGCGGGACATGCGGCCTATTCTACCGCGGGCGCGACAACCCTTCCCGCAGCTCACCGCGGCGCCAGGTTGAAGCCTTCCACCACCACGCTCGGTTTCTCGCCGCGCGCATCGGCGTCGGCCAAATCGGTAACGATCGTGCGACGCTCGCCGGGCATTAGGGCCACGTAGTTGTCGCTGTATAGCGCGGGCAGAATGCGGTCGCCGGTCTTTTCCCGCACAGCCTTGACTCGAACCATCAGCGCGGGCGTCGATGAAACGTTATGCAGTTCGGTGGTTAGATGCCAGCGCCCGTCGCGCTGCTCCGCGCTCGTGGCGGATCCGACATTGGCTTTGGCCAACGTGCGCAGAGCGCGATAGTCGCCATCTTCGAGCCCCCGCCAGTAGAAGTTTTCCGAAACTGTTTCACCCAGGCGCGACAGTTTGAGCCGCAGGAAATGTACCGCGGTCAGCCCGGCCGGGTACTCCATCTTGATGCACGAAACCGTGCTGTCCTCGGTGCTGTCCACCGGCGCGGTCTTTTCCCAACGCACCGAACCGTCCAGGTTCAGCACTTCCACGTGAGCCGTCAGCCCGTGCGCATCGCCGCCCGAGTAGTTGACAACTTCGATGGTATCTTCGTCCGCGTTCCACTGGATGTGCAGTGGCTCGGCTCCCTTCTTACTGCCGAAGTACCCGGCGCCGGGATTGAGGTAGTAGTCGTAAGTCTGCCACAGCAGCGACGGCCATGCCGAGTGGCTCATCCAGATCAGCATGCCCATCCGGTAATGGCTCTGCGATTCGAACATGGCCCGATAGATTTCGTAATCGAGAAACTGCGCCAGCTCGACAAACTCCTCCACATTCTTTGCCCCGCCGTAACTCTTGTCGATGTGCCGGAAAACCGAGCCGGCGGCCTCTGGTTCCCTGGGGCCGAGATCGTGCTCGCCCCAGGTGCGGTTGGGCGGCCACAGCGCATCTTCGGGCATCATGGCACGCAGGCTTTCCATGGCGGGGATGTTCGGCGAGCCCATCTCGCTGTGCAGCTTCGACTTCGCCAGGCTGCCGAAATACGACTTCAGCGGCATTACTTGGTAAGGGCCGCCGCCTCCCACCACACCGTCCGCCGAATTGGAAATGTAGTGGCTGCCGGGGGCCAGTTCGCCGAGCGTCCGGCGAATGCCGTCGTCCAGCACGGCCGGCGGGTAGCCTTCGTTGCGGCCGCAATAAAGGCCGATGGAAGGATGGTTGCGAATCCGCAGCACGGTGTCGCGGACGTTGCGCAGGAACATCGCGGGATCGTCCGGATCGGGCCCGTCCCAGGGGTTCGCCAGCCAGAACTCCTGCCACACCACGATCCCATAACGGTCGCAGGCCTCGTAAAAAGCGTCGTCGCCGGTTTGCCCTACCCAATTACGAATCATGGTGAAGTTCATGTCGCGGTGATAACGCAACACCGCGTCGTATTCGCGGGCGCGATAACGCAACAGATCCTCGCTGAAACCCCAGTTGCCGCCGCGCGGCACGAAGCGGCGTCCGTTAATGAAGATCCGCAGCGCGCCGCCTTCCTCGCTGTAGGTAAACTGGCGTACCCCGGTCTGGAACCGCTTCGTATCGGAGGCCTGCCCGTCGGCGGTGTCGAATTGCAATTCCACCGCGTAGAGACTCGGGTCGCCATAGCCATTCGGCCACCACAATTTTGGATTGCGCAGGCGCAGCTCCGGGTGCGCGGCGGGATCCAGCTTCACCGCCCTCGCCGAGGAAGCACCCACGGTGATGGGCATTTCAAATGCTGCTTCGCCAAAGCGCACCCGCAGTTTGCCCGCCACCGGCCGCGGCTCGTGATTGCGCAGCGTCAGCTCGAGGCCAATGTCCGCGCGCGAGGTGTCCGGCAGCGGCAGGCTGGTCGAGACCAACGGATCTTCAATCGTCACCGGCCCGCTCCCGGTCAGATACACGCTGTTCCAGATGCCGGTGTCGCGTCCGCGCACGGCCGGCATCCAGTCCCAGCCAATCGACGAGTGAAACGTCGGGTTGTCCGCGCCCAGCGCGCCGCCGTTGCTGCCAAAGCCCATTACCGTCTTTTCCTTGGTCGAACCCGGCGTGTGGTTCTTTTCGATGCGAACCGCCAGCGCGTTCGCCTGGCCGGGGCGCAGTTTGCCGGTGACATCGAACCGGCCTCGCATAAACGCTCCTTCGATGCGGCCCAGCTTTTCGCCGTTCAAATAAACGTTAGCCTTCCAGTTGATGCCGTCGAAGTTCAGCCAGATGCGCTTGCCGCCAAGCGCAGCCGGCGCCACGAATTCATCGCGATACCAGAAATCGGCGCAGAAGAACGAATCCGAAATCAGGTTCTGGTTGTCGCCGTAATTCGGATCGGGGACTGCGCCCGCGTTCAAGTAGCTGGTGAGCACCGTGCCGGGAACGGTTGCCACCAGCCAGTCGCGGTCGGAAAATCCAGGCCGCGAGATCGCCGCGCCATCCGCCTTGACCAGCGATTCGCGTTCCACCCGCCACCGGCCACCCGCGAGGTTCATGCGCCCGCCAGTCTCGATGGCGGCAGCCGGATGCGCCACGGGTATCGGCCCGCCGCGTCCCCAGACTTCCATTTCGCTGAGGATGTAACCCTCGGGCGAAGCCGGTTTGGTCATCAGGAGCCGCACGTAACGGGCCTGCTCTGGCTGTGGCAGGCGGATCTCGTCAATGGCGCCGGCCGCGGCCGGAAGCGGCACCAGCGTCCGCCAGTGAGCCGCGTCGTCGGACGCCTCGATGGAGCCTTCGGCCGCGCGCCGTATCCAGTACAGCTTCACGCGATCGAACGTACAGCTTGCCCCCAAATCGACATAGACCCACTCCTCGCCGCTCGCTGCGCTCATCCACGCGCTCGAGAAATCGTACGGGCCGCCGAGATCGAGCCGCCGCCCGCCGCGAAAGAACGCGACCTCCCCGACATGCCAGCTCAGCGGGCGGCCGCAGCGCAGTTCGACGCGATAATACCGGCTGCGAACCGGCGCCAGCAACGCAAGCGACGGCTTAAGCTCGCCGGTTCGCCTCAGGCTTCCCTCGCCGCGCCGCAGCTCGCGCCATGTCTTGCCGTCCTCGGAACCGGAGAGAATCAAGCTCCACTCCTGGTTGTCCGACGAAGGCGCCGACGCGTCCACATCCACCCGGTCAACTTCAGGTGCCACGCTGCCGCCCAGAAATCCGATATCCACCCAGACGTCGGTCCCTCGTAAGTCGGCGCTGGTGGTCCAGTTGTGATCCATCACGTTCTCGCGCTCGTGCTTCGCCAGCACGCCATGCTGGCTCGAGGAGACGACTACCCAGCGCGGCAGTTTCGTTTCGATGATGCCGTCCGTCACCAGTTGCGCGGTCAGGTTGTAATCGTAGCTGCTCGACTGGTACGCCGCGCGGTGCAATGCCAGGTTGCGATACCTGGCGCTGTCCACGCGGAAAGACGGAGCGAAGTTCTGCTGCGGGTCGCCCGGGTAGACGCCGACGCCGAGCGTGGATTCCTGCGCGCCCACCGCCAGCAGAGCCGCCAGGAAAGAAAGAGAAAGCCTGAACATTTTGCCGGGACTCCTCGCCCAGATTGTTTGCGAAACGCCAGTATATAGCCGCGCACGGCGGGACGCCCGGGAGGTAGAACAGACGATCGCTTTCTTGTGCCAGGTGGCGCGCTTTGACCCTACATGACAGACCACGAAATGCGATGGTCCGTCCTACTTCACACTCCTACGCCGGCGCGCCACAGTATGTAGCCGACGGCCTGGCGAATATAGTTCCACTGCTCGCGGGGCGCCGAATTGTGGTCCTTGCGAGGCGATCCGTACACCTTGAGCCCGCGGTTTTGCAGCATCCGTTTCACGCGGTAGATGTGATATCCGTCGCTGACCACGATCACCGAGTTGAGGCCCATGCGGCGGATGATCTCGGCTGCCAGATCGGTCGATTGCACGGTAGTCCCGCCTTCGGTTTCGACCACGATGGCTTCCGAGGGCACGCCATGGCTCATGAGGTAAGCGCGGCCCACGCCGCCTTCGGTGAACACCGGCTCTCCGCCGGAGCCGCCGGTGGTCATAATGCGGGAAGCCAGCTTGCGCGCGTACAGGTCGAGGGCGTGGTCCAGGCGGGCCCGCAGCACCGGGGAGGGCCGGCCGTGATATTCCGCCGCGCCGAGAACGAGGATGATGTCGGCCGGCCGCGCTTCGTCCACGGTGGACTGCCGTTCGATGCGGTTGGCCAGGCGAAGGATGCCGATCGCCAGGATGGCCAGCGCCACCAGCGCTGCCAGCCCTGCGGCCCATGCCACGCGCTTCATCTGCGATAATTTGATCGTTCGAAACTATTGTACGCACATGCCCCGGCCGGAGACCATCACGAGCGCGGCCAATCCGCTGGTCAAGGACGTGCGGCGAGCCATCGCGCGGGGCAGCCTGACCGCCGATGGCTGGTGCGTGGCCGAGACGTTTCACCTGCTGGAAGAGGCTCTCAAGAGCGGGTGCGAAGTGAAGATCGTGCTGGCGGCGGAATCGGTGCGTGCGGACGCTACCGGGCGCGCGCGCGGCCTGGCCGGCGTCAAGCTGGCTGTGCTCCCCGACAACCTTTTCCAGAGCATTTCCGGAACCGAATCCGCGCAGGGAGTGATGGCGCTGGTGAGGCCGCCGGAATGGAAGCTCGAGGAACTGTTTCGCGGCTGCCCGCTGGTGGTGGTGCTGGATGGCCTGCAAGATCCCGGCAACGCCGGCGCCATTCTGCGCGCCGCCGAAGCCTTCGGCGCCACCGGAGTGCTGTTCGTC
>CAWJLI010000020.1:0-37173 GCA_963843095.1 Bryobacterales bacterium | reverse complement strand
TAATTCCTGCGTTAGCGCTAAGCGGTCATACGCGGTGGTGGCGTTCAACCAGGCAATGCGGACATCGCGGTAGACGCGGTTCTGCAGATCGTTGACGTTTTCGCCGGCGGCCGGCCTTTAGTTCGGCTTCGGTCTGGCGGGCCCGGAAGAGGCCTCCGTTGAAAATGGGGACGGATATGTTCATGCCGATGGCGCCGTAGCGGCCGGGAATCTGGGCGACGGCGGCGGGGGCAAATCGGCGGCCCCCAACACGCCTACGCTGGGAAAAACAGGCATGTTCAGCCTTGGCCAAGCGCTCCGCGGCGCTCTGCTGGAGGCGCAGATCCTTCAACTCGGGCCGGTTTTGAATGGCGGCATCGATCAAATCCTGGGTGCGATCGGGTATCGCTGAAGGCATGGGTTCTTCCGCCAGCACAAAGGCCTGCTCGCCGGGCAGTCCCATGGCTGTGGCGAGACGGGCTTCGGCGGCCTTTGTTCGTTCTGGGCCTGTACCTGAAGGAGCTTGGCGACAACAGTTAACGTTGGCGAAGCTGAGGTTGAGTGTCGACTTCTTCTTGGCTATCTCGACGAGAGCGGTTACCTGGTCCACTACAGTCTGACGGGCCTTTACGGTTTCGTCGACGACTTTCAGAACGGATTGGGCGCTGAGGACGGCGAAATAAGCGCTGCTGGTAGCCAAAAGAATATCGGCGCGGGTGCCTTCGGTAACCTGGTCCTGGGCGGCGGCTTGCAGTTTGGCCATGCCGATTAGATTACTAGTGCGGCCGAAATCCGTAACGAGTTGGCTGATGGTCAACCCGGAACCGAGGCGGTCATAGATCACCGGGTTAGTCAGCCCACCCGCGGCGATACGGCTTCCGTTATCAGCGCCCAACAGCGGTGAAGTTGCCGGAGAGGTTCGGTTGCATGAGCTGCCCTGTATTGATGGGGAACCTGGTTCGCGGCGGCGGCGGTGTACTTCGCCGCGGAGAACTGCGGATTGTTCTGGATCGCCAGGCCGTTGCGCGTCGGCGAGGGTGAGACGCATGGTCTGTTGGGCCTGCGCCGCGCCGAAAGCAACCAGAGCGAGAAGAATTGAGAATCGCATATTAGTGGGACCTGTCATAGACCAGCACGTAAGCGGCTGGAACCAGGAAAACGGTGAGGGCCACGGAGACGCTGAGACCGCCGAGAATCGCGCGCGCCAGCGGCGCGTAGGCCTCGCTGCCGGCGCCGAGCTTCAACGCCATGGGAAGCAGGCCGATGATGGTGGCGAGCGACGTCATGAGCACGGGACGCAACCGGACGCGGCAGGCCAGCGCGACCGCATTACGCACGTTCATTCCATCGGAGCGGAGGTGGCGCGTGAATTCCACGATCAGGATGCTGTTGGAGACGGCGATGCCTACCAGCATGACGACTCCCATCAGCGACATGACGTTGAGGGTGGTGCCGGTGAGGTACAAAGTGACGATAACCCCGGCCAACCCGGGCGGCACGGCGGTGAGGATGATAAAGGGATCGATGAAGGACTTGAACTGGGCCACCAGAATGAGATAGAGCAGCACCACCGCGAGGCACAGGCCGAAGGCAAAGCGGCTGAAGGAATCGCGCATACCCTGCACCATGCCGCGCAGGGTTACGTGCAGTCCCTCGGGCATCTTGGTCTGCGCGATAATGCCGTCGATGGCGGTGGCGATCTTCCCGAGATCCTCATTGAGCGGGCGGACATAGACATCGGTGGTGCGGCGCAGGCTGTAGTGATCCACCTCGGTGGGCGACTGAATGCGGGTGACGTTGCTGATGGCGTCGAGGCGGGCGGATGCCGTTCCACCGGGCCCACGCAACGGGATGGCCCGCAGATCGTTCAAGTTCTTCACCTGGCTCTCGGAATACTGCACGGTCAACATATAGTCGTTGCCGTTCTTGGGATCGATCCAGTAGCTGGGCGCGATCATGCCGTTGGAGGTGAGCGCAGTGATGACGTTGTCCACCACTTCGCGCTGATCGAGGCCCAGTTCGCTGGCGCGGGTGC
The DNA here is from genome assembly GCA_963843095.1 of Bryobacterales bacterium. Lineage (GTDB taxonomy): Bacteria > Acidobacteriota > Terriglobia > Bryobacterales > Bryobacteraceae > Bog-375. The sequence goes on along the minus strand of CAWJLI010000020.1, from coordinate 35,159 downwards.
GATCGATATCGAGGCGCAACGCAGGGTAGTCGATGTCCTGCGGAGTATAGACGTCGGCCACACCGGAAATCTTGCGAATCCGCGCGGAAAGTTCGAGCGCCAGATCGTGCGATTTCTGCATGTTCAAGCCGTCCACCTGGACGTCGATGGGCGCGGGCATACCCATATTCAGCACCGCATCCACCAGGCCGCCCGACTGGAAGTAGGCGGTAAGTTCGGGAAGACCCTCGGCCAGCTTTTGCTTGACGCGTGCCATGTATTCGTAGCTGCCGACCTTGTGATCCTCCTTCAGGCTGACTTGTACGAAGGCAGTGTGCATTGCCGAGTTGGTGGTGTAGATGGCGGAGAAATCGGGGGTAGTGCCAATGTTGGAAACGATCATCCCGAGGTCTTGAGGGGAGACAACCTGGCGGATGAGATCTTCCACCTTGGCGACTTCATTCTCCGTAACGCTGAGGCGCGTGCCGGAGGGAGCCTTGAGGTTGATGACGAACTGGCCGGCATCCGTGCGGGGGAAGAAGGAGAGGCCCAACTGGGGGAACAGCACGAGGCTGGCGGCACAGAGAAGGCCGAAGACCGCCAGGGTGAGACCGGGGGCGCGCAGGGTGGCTCCCACCAGCACGTCGTAGACCTTGAGGAAGCTCTCGAAGCGGTTGTTGAACCAGACATTGAAGCGGTCGCTGAGGGTCTGTTTTTTGACGGCATGGTTGACCGTAACGGGCTGTTCGTTGGCGGGCGTTCCATGGTGCGCCGAAATCCTGATGAAGCGGGCGCAGAACAGCGGGACCACGGTTAGGGCTACAGCGAAGGAAGCGAACAGTGAGAGCGCCACCGCCAGGGCCAGTGCGGAGAACAGGTACTTGCTGACGCCGTACAGGAACGTGACCGGGAAGAAGACTACCACGGTGGTTAGGGTGGCGGCGAGCACCGGCAGCGCCACTTCGCGTCCACCGAGTTCGGCGGCCACTTCGGGCAATTCGCCGAGCTCCATGTGGCGGTAGATGTTCTCGAGCACCACCACGGAGTTATCGATGAGGCGGGAAAAGGCCAGCGCCAAACCGCCCAGGACCATGCTGTTGATGGTCCCGCCGCCCAGCGAAAGGGCGATGAACGCGGCCAGGGCGGAAAGCGGAATCGAGAAGAAAACCGCTACGGTGGCACGCATGCTTCCCAGGAAGATGAGAATCATGATGGAAGTGAGCAGCAGCCCGATGGCGCCTTCGTGGAGCAATGTCTCGATGGCAGTTTTCACGAAAACGGACTGATCGAAGACGACCTTGGTGATGAGTTGCGGGGGAACATCGACAAGATGCCGGAGAGCTTCGCGGATGCCTTCCACCACGGCAATCGTGTTCGTATCGCCGCCCTGCTTCATGACCGGCGTGTACACCGAGCGCTGGCCATCGATGCGCACGATGTTGGTCTGGATCTGCTGGGCGTCCTTGGCATAGCCGATGTCGGCCACGCGGACGGGCGCCTGTCCCACGGTCTTGATGGGAAGCTGGTCGATCTCATCCACGGTGGGCAACTGGCTATTGGTGTAGATGTTGTAATCGAGCTGGCCGAGTTGCACATCGCCCGCGGGAAGGATGAGATTGGCGTTGTTGACGGAGCGGACCACGTCCATCAGGCTGAGCTGGTGGGCCTCGAGTTTGTACGGGTCGGCGTAGACCATGATCTGGCGGTATTTGCCGCCGAAGGGCTGGGGCACGCTGGCTCCGGGGGAGCCGCCGATCTGGTTGCGCACCTGAAACTGCGCCAGGTCGCGGAGAGCCGTCTCATCGAGCCCTTCGCCCTTGAATGTCACCAGACAGACAGGCAGGCTGGAGGCATCGAACCTCAGGACCACGGGAGGCAGCGTGCCGGGAGGCAAGCGGCGGAGCTGCGCCATGGCGAGGTTGGAGATACTGGTGACGGCGGAATCGGCATTGGATCCGGGCTGGAAATAGACCTTGATGATGGAGACGCCGGTGAGAGATCGGGATTCGATATGGTCGATACCGCTGGCGAGGGTGAAAAAGCGCTCGAAGCGGCTGGTGATATCGGTTTCGATTTGCTCGGGAGGCATCCCGGAATAGAACGTGGCGACGACCACCACGGGAATGTTCATCGTCGGGAACATATCCACCGGCATACTGGTCAGGGTGGTGACACCGACAACGGCGATGAACAGGCAGATGACGACGATGAGGTAGGGATTTCTGATGGCGAATCCGGACATAGGGTGCCTTGGTTACGAGCCTGCTGCCGCGGCCATGGCGGTGACCTTGGGCCGCACTTCCTGGCCGGCCTTGAGAGAAGCGCGGCCGGTAAGCACCACCATGTCGCCTTCATTCAGGCCGGAGCGAATTTCCACCCGGTTGGCGGTTTCCAGGCCCAACGCCACGCGGCGGACCTCCACGCGATCGTTGGGAGTGATCACCATTACTGAGCCGCTGCCGCCAGCGGCGTCTTCGTCAATGGCCATGACTGGAACCGCAATCACGGCATCGTGGCGGGCCAGGGTGAGGTTGACTTCGGCGTACATGCCGGGTATCAGCACCAGGCTGGGGTTGGGCACGTCGACTTCGGTATCCATGGTGCGGGTCTGGTAAGCCACCTTGTCGGAGAAGCGTGCCACTTTGCCGGGGAACGTGCGGTCCAGAGTGGGGACGCGCACCTCCACCTGCTGGCCTATGTGGACGGTGGGGACGGCAGATTCCGGAACGGGAAGAATCAAGCGAAGCAGCCCGTTTTCGGAGAGGCGCACCACGGGCATCGCCTGCGTTTGCGAGGCGGTGCCAGCCTGGATCATGGAGCCTTTGTCGGCATAGCGCTTAGTCACGACGCCGGTGAAGGGAGCGGTGACGCGTTGATAGTCGATCATGGTCTGCACTCTCGCCGTGGAAGACTGGTCGACATCCACTTGTTGCCCGGCGGCGGCAAGAGCGGAGTTGGCGGCGGCGAGCTGGGCTTCGGCGACCAGGTCTTTGCTTTGAGCGTCGTCGATTTCCTGTTGGGCAATCAGGCCGGGTCTTTTCTGCGATGCCTGGAGCAGCCGGCTATAGGAAAGGTGTGCGATATCGTGGGCCGATTTGGCTCGTGCGATCTCATCCTGGGCGCGGGCCACTTCGGATTGGCTGTGCCTCACGCCGGCTTGGGACTTTCTGAGGTCGTCGGCCATTTCGGGGACCTCCAGCGTGGCCAGAAGTTCGCCCTCCCTTACGCGGTCGCCCACGTCCACGCGGATCTCCTTGACGTAACCGGAGACCTTAGCCATCACGTCGACTTCCTGAAACGGCTTGAACTCGGCGGTGAGGATGAGATCGCGCGAGAGGTCCGCGGTGGCGACCTTAGCGACGGCGACGGTGGGAATTTCAGGGGTGGCCGAGGTGCTGGCCTGCGCGTCTCTGTTGCCACAGGAAGAGAGCAGAAACGCACCCAGTGCGGCGAGCAGCAAGGGGAAGATCGGAGCGGTCAATGTGCGCATTCAGTTTCCTTGATCCGTGGTCTTGATTGCTTCCAGGAGTCCTTCAGTTGAGAAATCCGGAGACTGGCAAAGGTCGATGATGCGCTGCTCCTGGACGTGGATGCGAGCGGCCGCCGCCGGGAGTTGCGCCGCGATTTCGTGCGGTATGGAGACCACGCCGTGGCAATCTGCGAAGAGCAAGTCGCCCGGGCGGATTTCGAGTCCGAAGATCCGGACGGGTTGTCCGTAGTCGATGATGTGGGTGTAGCCGTGCGACACGGCGGCCGCGCGGGCGAACATGGGAAACTGCATGCGAGCGACGGCAGGGATATCGCGCACCGTTCCGTTGGTGATCACGCCTTGACACTGCAGGGCCTTCAGAACGGCGGCATGTACTTCACCGACTACGGACCCAAGGCCGGATTCCGCGTGGAGATCCTGGATGACGGCAATCCGCGGCGCGGGAAGGCTCTGGATGCCGACCCACCAATCGGTGCGATCCAAGTAGGAATTTCCCGTCATCGGTGGGTCGGAGGAGCGGATTCTAGCGGTAGCCGCATAACCCAGCAAGCGCGGAAAACCGCCAGTGACACACTGCAAACCGGGTCTGGTATAGCCCTCATTGCGAAGCCGGACGCCGAACTCTTCGATGGCGTTGGCGATGTTGCATGTGTCGAATTGCCGGATGGCTTCCAAGATTTGCGATGGCAGCGCACGGTCGTGGTTCCCAGTCAAGTGGTCCCCCCAATGGCCAGCATAGGGAGCGGAGCTTGGCCGCGGGAATACTCTATTGCGAGTATATTTACGGAAATCGGGCTGTATGGGCGAAATTCATACACGTTCCGTTCGTTTCGCTCGAAAGTCGTGAAAGTCACCGCAGAATCTGTCGTCGTTGTAATCAGCCGTGAGGGATTTCGTTCCGCTTGGCGAGTTGCGTTGGAGGCTCTTTGCCCAATCGGCTAAGATTACGCTCGCGCAATTCGGTCAGCAGTACTTGGACTATGCGAGGGCCAACAAGCGTTCGTGGCTCAGGGACGAGCAAATCATGACGCACCTGAACACGGCCATGGGCGCGGCGCAGCTTGGCGACATCGGCGCATTGCAGATCGAGCGATACAAGCTGGATCGGCTGAAGCAATCGGCCAGTCCGGCGACGGTTAATCGAGAAGTGGCGTTGCTGAAGCATCTGTTCAACATGGCCGAGGTTTGGCAGTTATTCTGCGGCAGGAATCCCGTCAGAGGGGTAAAGTTCCTGGAAGAGGACAATCTGCAAGTCCGCTCGCTCTCTGCAGCGGAGGAGGAGAAGCTTCTGCAGTGCTGTTCTCCGTATCTGCAAGACATGGTGACGTTCGCGATCAATACCGGGCTGCGGCTCGGTGAAATTCTGAACCTGAGATGGGAGGAGGTGGATCTGGAGCACGCCGTTATCAAGATGTTGGTGCGGAAGAGCCGGCGTATGCTGGAGGTCCCGCTGAATGACGACGCTGTTGCCGTCATAAGCGGTTGGTGTGGCCTACGCAAATGTGAATACGTTTTCTACAACCCCGAGACTGGCGGACAATGGAAAGACCTTTGGCTCGGCCTGAAGAAGGCCTGCCGCAAGGCTGGTCTCAAAGACGTGACGTGGCACACCTTCCGGCACACCTTTGCCTCGCGGCTGACCAGGAATGGTGCTGATCTGGTGACGGTGAAGGAGTTGCTTGGCCATTCGTCGGTGTCTGTGACGATGCGCTATGCCCACACGAACTGCGAAGCAAAAAGGCGGGCGGTTGGGTTGATTGCGAGGAATGGTGCCAAAATGGTGACACTGCCGGTTTTGAAGCAGAAAGCCGGTTGGTGACACTTCCCGCAAGTGATTGGGAAACCAGGTAGAATGAAGATACGGTGAGGTGCGAGAGCGGTTGAATCGGGCGGTCTCGAAAACCGACTCTGCACTTCTTGCAAGCTGAACAAAATCAATCAAATCCGCTTGCCGATCAACAGTTTGCACCGAATCTGATTTCACTGGTTTCCCTTCCTTTTCATCCGGTTTTACCCAAGGTTGGTGCCAAAATGGTGACACCCGGCATAAAAGTACTTTGCCACGTAAACTGTCACCGTTTGCGAATGAGGTGGTTGCTGCTGGCGGACCCAGAACGTTGCGATTATCAATCGAGAGTCTCGGCCAGATTTCCAGAATTCGTTCCATGTCCGCCGCTCCAGAAAACGGCGCGCCGACCGGGCGGTGCTGCGTGTTCACTATTGCAACATGTTCACGTAACGTGTACAATTGAAAATAACGAACAGAAACACCTTTAGCTCGCTGTTTTGGACCACGGCCATGACGACTCAGGAACAACGCACACTGAATGCCGCCGTTCTTGCATTGAAACGCACCACGGGGATCGACGCCCATGTCCACCCGGCGGCAGGCCGAAACCGTGGAGCCGACGCCATTGTCGAGGTGGAAACCGAACGACGCAAGCACCGTTTCGGCGCGGAGGTAAAAACGGTGGACCGATTCGAGATTCCCGCGATGGTAAAGGCCCAGGGCCAAGCCTTGCCCGAGTTGCCCATACTGGTCGCACCCTACATCACGCGTGAAGTCTCCGAACGCTGCCGCCAACTCCATTTGCCCTTCATCGACACCGCCGGCAACGCCTATCTAGAAGGGCCGGGGCTACTCGTCTACGTTGCGGGCCAGGCTCGGCCTGCCGGACTTCGCCAGGATCGTTTCCGCGCCCTGAATCCGGCCGGCCTCCGGATTGCCTTCGCACTGTTGTGCCGCCCGGACCTAATCCGCACAAACTACCGGGAGATCGCGGCGCGGGCCGGCGTGGCGCTCGGCACCGTCGGCCCCGTCATGAAGGACCTGGAAGCCCGAGGATTGCTGCGGTTCCAAACGAAGAGGGATCGGAAACTGCTCGATCCGCAGCGGCTGCTCGAAGAATGGGTCACCCACTATCCCGTCACGTTGCGCCCGAAACTTAATCCGCGGCGATTCCAGGCCGACCCCGAACGCCTTCAAAAAACCGATCTCACACAGCAGAACGCATACTGGGGAGGCGAACCAGCCGCCGAGAAACTGACACAATATCTCAGGCCCGCGCACTTCACAATCTACGCCCGCGAACCCATTGCCAAGCTGATCGCGGCAACGCGGATGCGCGCCGACGGGACCGGCAACGTCGAAATCCTGGATGTCTTTTGGAGTTTTGACCCAGACAAAGACTTTCCCGATGTCGTTCCGCCGGTTCTTGCCTATGCCGACCTGCTGGCGGCGCATGACGGCCGCGACGCGGAAGCCGCTCGGATGATCTATGAACAACGAATCGCACCGGCGTTCCGGCCCGCCGGATAGGCCAATCGATCCGTCAGTCGTCCGCGTTCTTCGCGCGCTCGACCCAGTCGCGCGCGAAGCGGACTGCGGTTACTTCGTGGCGGGCGCGACGGCGCGGGATCTCATTCTGGCGAACGTTCATGGGCTGCGGCCAGGCCGCGCGACGCGCGACATCGACTTTGGGATCGCAATCGAAAGCTGGGAACAATTTGGGCGGTTGAAGGAACGCCTTGCGGCAACTGGCGACTTCGCGCCTGATCGGAGAGCGCTGCAGCGATTGATCTACACGGATCAAGCTGCTGGATTCTCCATTCCTATAGATCTCATTCCTTTTCGCGGAGTGGCATCTCCCGGCGGTACGATCGCGTGGCCGCCACGCCAGGACGTTGTCATGAACGTGGCTGGCTTCGAGGAGGCGCTGGCTTCAGCCATTTCCGTGGAAATCGAAGTCGGCCTGACGGTTCGTGTGGCGTCCGTGCCCGGTCTCACGCTCCTCAAACTGATCGCTTGGGCAGACCGAGGTCGAGAGAGCAACAAGGACGCCGCCGATCTTTATACGCTCCTCACTACCTACGCCGATGCCGGCAACACCGATCGCCTCTATGACGAGGAAATGGATCTGCTGGAAGCTGTCGCCTATGACATGGAGTTGGCGGGCGCGGAACTGCTTGGGCGCGACGTTGCCCGCATTTGCTCGCCACCAGCGTTAATACAAGTCCAATCACTCGTCAAGTCGGAACCAGACTTCGAACGCTTGGTAAACCAGATGGTTCAAACCTCGACGCATGATGAAGCCACAGCGACCGTCGAGCGGACAGCGAATTCATTCTGCCGGGGGCTTCTGAAAAACGCATAACCGACGTCGCATCCGCCATTCGGCGGCCGGCATGTTCCCACCTGTGAGTCTTCATTCAGCGGGTTGATCGAGGCTTTACGTGGTGTGTGAATCGGCGTATAGTCGAAGCTTCGTGCTCACGCCGGAGATGAGACAGTACTTCGGGCGCCTGTTCGCGCCGCTGTCCGGAATCGAGAGTGGCGCTGACCCCTGGCAGGAAGAACTGTTTGGAGAGTTTGTCAACGGGATCTACCTTGCCAACGTGTGCCTGCCCACCGGACTTGGGAAGACTACGGTGATGCACGTGTGGCTCCCGGCGTTGGCCGGGGAGGCACTGAACCACCCGTTAAAACAATGACTCCCTTCGAAGATTTCTTTTGCCGCCTCACGGGTCATCTCCCTCATCCATATCAGGCCACCCTGGCCGAATTGCCGGTAGGAGATCGTCTTATCCGCGTTCCGACCGGCTGTGGTAAGACGGCGGCGGTGATTGGCGCCTGGCTTTGGCGCAGACACATTGACCCCCAACGCACGCCAACGCGGCTGGTCTACTGTCTGCCGATGCGGGTTCTGGTGGAGCAAACGCGGGATCTCGCGCGGGACTGGGCGCGAAATTCGGAGACGGTTACGCGTGTATACACACTGATGGGCGGTGAAATCGACGAGGACTGGGAATTCGACCCGGAGAAACCTGCCATTCTCGTCGGAACGCAGGACATGCTACTCAGCCGGGCTCTCAATCGAGGCTACGCGATGAGTCGGTACCGTTGGCCGGTGCACTTCGGGCTGCTGAACAACGATTGTCTGTGGGTCTGCGACGAAGTCCAGCTGATGGGCGACGGGCTGGGAACGTCTGCACAGCTTGCCGCGTTCCGGGAACGCTTTGGGACCTTCCGGAATTGCCAGACGATCTGGATGTCCGCGACGATCAATCCCACGATGCTGCGCACGGTGGACATGCCCGGCGCTCCGGCGGACTTCGGGCTCCGCGAAGAGGACTTCGAGCGGGAGGATCTCAACCGCCGCCTGACGGCGCCGAAGGTTCTCCAAAAGGCGCCGGACGACTGCAACACCGCGCAAGGACTGGCGCGCTTCCTCGCCGAACGCCACGGCCCGGGGACACAAACCATCGCCGTGGTCAATACAGTCGCACGGGCGCGTGACGTATTCGACCAGCTCTGCAAGCTGGTGGGCAACGAGGCGCCCTGCCACCTGCTTCATTCACGATTCCGGCCATCCGAAAAACAGCTTTGGGCTGAGCTCTTCAAGTCGAAGATCCCCAGTGAAGGCCGGATTCTTATTGCGACCCAGGTGATCGAAGCAGGGGTGGACATCTCATCGTCGCTCCTCATAACGGATCTGGCGCCGTGGTCGAGCCTGGCGCAACGCTTTGGCAGGTGCAATCGCGCGGGCGAATGCGAGACCGCGCATGTTTTCTGGATCGATACGCGCCCGAAAGTGGAACCCTACGAGGCGGATGAATTGGAAAGGGCCGCGGAAATCGTGAGGGATTTGAAATCGGCCTCGCCTTGCGATCTGCCCGAGCGAGCTCCCGATTACGAGCCAACGCACGTGCTTCGGAAGCAGGACTTGGTGGATCTATTCGATACAACGCCGGATCTGTCGGGCTACGATTTGGACGTCTCGCGGTTCATTCGCAGCGAGCAGGATCGCGATGTGCTGCTCGCGTGGCGCGCCAGCGAGCCGATAACAAAAGACGATGCGCCCGGCCGCGACGAGCTATGCTCCGCGCCAATACACGAGGTCAAGGCTTTCCTCCTGAAGAAGGCAGCGTGGACATGGTATGCGCTGGACGGCAAGTGGATCCCCGCATCGGCGGAGGGCCTTCGCCCCGGAATGTCTCTGATCTTGCTCGCGAAGGATGGCGGTTACGATGTTAAACGCGGCCTGGACCTGAAGTCCGCGAAAGCCGTGGCTCCCGCGCCACTCAGCGGCGCGTGCGAGGAAGGCAACGACGACGACCCGCGTACGTTTCTTCGTTACACGCAAACGCTGGCAGTTCACTCACGCGAGGTACGGGCTTTGATGCAGGAGCTTCTGGACGCGCTGGGGCTCCCGGAATACCGGGAAGAACTGCTCATGGCGGCGCTGCACCATGATTGGGGGAAGGCACATCCGATCTTCCAGGCGACGGTGAGCCCGGACGGCCGCGGCACTCCGCTCGCCAAGGCGGAGACGCAGCGAAAACACGCCCGGAAGCGCTTCAGGCATGAACTCGCAAGCGCCCTTGCGCTCCTGCAAACTCGGGCACCCGATTTGGCGGCGTACCTTGTCGCAGCGCACCACGGGAAGGTGCGGCTCTCCATCCGGGCCCTGCCGGACGAAGATAAGCCGGAAACCGCGGGCGCAAGATTCGCGCGCGGCATTCATGACGGAGACGCTTTGCCGGAAGTCCAGCTCGGCGACGCGGTGAAACCTGCGTTGGCGCTCAATCTGGAACCCATGCTGCTAGGCCAGTCAGCAGCCGGAGAACCGTCGTGGATGGAGCGAATGCTAGCCTTGCGGGACGAAATCGGCATCTTCCGGCTGGCTTACCTTGAGGCGCTGATGGTGGCAGCCGACTGCCGCGCGAGCGCGGAACCGAAGGAGGTTCTATCGTGGCGCACCAAGTGATCTTGAACGGCTGTACCACAGAACCGATGGCTGGGTACCTCAAAGCGCTCGCAGTGTTCAGGCTCGTCAGCGAGCAGGCCGACCCAAAGGCGCGCGGCTGGTGGGTGGGAAACTCGTTCTGTCTGGATTCGAAGTTGGATGCGAATGCGCTCGTCGCTTTCTTCCGAGATGATTACAGCCCGACGCCTATCGTTGCGCCATGGAATGGAGATAGTGGCTTCTATGAAGGTAACAACCGAACCGGAATCGATGCAATTCTTGCGTCGGATTTGCCGCGCATTCGCGAGTGTCGGCAGACCATTGAGCAAGTGTTTTCATGGCCAGAGTTTGGCGGTGAGCTAACGCTCGCACGGATGCTTTCAATTGTTGGAACCGACGCCGCCGCGGCGCGTGGCAAGTCAAAGAGCGATCTTGAGGAAATCATCTCGAAGGCAGAGACTGCGATTGTTGCGTCTGGCGAGCGGAGGGAGGTGTTGCTTCCGCTCACCACAGGACAGATTCTGGCACGCGCCGGAAGCGCCGGTCGCGAACTCAGGAAGCTCCGAACAAGCGCGAAGAAGTCCCTGCGATCGGATGCCAAGGATGCTATCGTCCGAAGATGCCGAAATCAGTTAGGCGATCGCGCGACTGCTTGGATTGATAGCGCAGTCGTCATTCGAACCGCAAAGGATTTCGCGTGGCCGCCGATTCTGGGCAATGGAGGAAATGAGGGGCACCAAGATTATACGAATACGTTCATGCAGCGGATCGCCAGTCTGCTCGCCATGCCTGAACCGGTCACGGAGAACCTGATTCGACACTCATTGTTCGCGGAACGGACTGAATCACTGTGCGATGGTGCCGTGGGACAGCACGATCCGGGACGTGCAGGTGGTTCAAACCAGGGGCCAGGAATTGACGGCGCAACCTCGTCAAACCCATGGAACTTCGTCTTCACAATTGAGGGTGCCGTGTGTTGGTCGAGCGGGACTGCGCGCCGTCAAGGAATGGCCCAACACAGAGGGGCGAGTAGCCCGTTTACTGTCGAGGCTGCGTCTGTCGGATACGGCTCAGCGGAGTCGTCTGAGTCCGCGAAGAGCCAAGAGATCTGGATGCCTGTCTGGTCACGTCCCACGCGATTTCGGGAGATTGTCGGGCTTCTGCGTGAAGGACGTGTGGAATGGCGCGGGCGTGCTGCATCCAGCGCGATTGAGTTTGCCGAGGCCGCGTCTTCACTCGGTGTTGATCGCGGCATTGACGCATTCATGCGTTACTCTTTGCTTGAGCGGCGGGGGAAGGGATACTATGTCGCGCTGCCGATAGGCCGTGTTCCCGTCCACGAGGGGAAGGATTCGGACCTTCTCCAGGAACTCGACCGCCTTCTTCAAGCGGTCGACCAGTTTGCGCGCGGGTTCAAGTCAAACACCCCTCCGGCTCAGTTCGCCTCGCGTAGGCGGCAGATCGACGCCGCGATCTACGACTTCGCGCTACGTGGCGGAACGGAGCGATTCCAGCAGGTGCTCGCGGCGCTCGGAAGGTTGGAGCAGTTCTTTGCTCAACGGAGCCTGAGCCTCGATCCGAAACTGCGCGCCCCGCTCTCTGGGCTTAGCCCCAAGTGGCTCCTCGCGGCAAACGACGGATCGCTGAGTTTCCGTATCGCGGTTGCGCTCGCATCGATTGGCCCAACTGGGGATGTGCCCGGTATCCGGGCAAACCTTGCGCCCATCGATCCGGCCAAGCCCTGGGCTTGGGCCGCCGGTAAGGGCCAAGTGGCTTTTCAAGGCAGCAGCCTATCTGACCGGCTCGTCAGCGTCCTGCGCCGGAGGCTCATCGATGGGGAACGCCTGAATTGCAATTCGCTCCCGTTGTGGTCCGCCGTCACCGTGGCGCCCGAAGATGCGGCCGCATTTCTAGGACCGGAGAACGTGGACGAGTCACTCATCGAGCAGTTGCTCTTCGGGCTCACCCTGGTGGATTGGCACGACTCCGCTCTCGAAACAGTGCGGGCGGAACTCTATCGCGCGTGGGTGCGGAGAGAGACGATCATCCCGCGCAACTACGCCCTTCTGAAGCACCTGTTTCAGCCTCACGTCGAAGTGCATCCGGAACCTTCGATCCTGTCGCTGCTGGTGGCCGGGCGAACGAAGGCCGCATGTGAGGTTGCGCATCGCCGTTTACGGAGTGCCGGGTTTGCGCCACGAAATGCGGATTTCCCCGACGAACGGGACGGCGTGCGCCTGGCGGCAAGTTTGCTGATACCGGTATACCCCATCGAGAGCCTTTCGCGGCTGGTTCTTCGAGAAGATCGGGAAGCCGCTGCACAAACAACAGGAAGGTAATCATGTTCGAATCCCTAAAGAACTCCCCCCGCCTGCTCCTCGAGCAGGAACTCCGGCCCATTCAGGGACACCGCTTTCAGCCCACCGGATTCGCGGACCTCGGTGCCGCGGACTACCGGCTTCCCGACGGCCGGCGAATGCTGCTAGTCGAAAGCGCGCAATCTTGCGCGAACCATCTCGAACAAACCTGCCTCGCCGGCTCAGGGCCTGACATCGCACCTGAGCTCGCCGGACTTCCGTATGTGAAAGCCAAGCTCGAAGGCGCGTCCGACGCCGAGACCAGTTCGCTCATCGAGGCGCATCGCATCAATTCGCCGTTCATCATCTCGGACCCGGGTTTCCAGACGGCCTTCCTCAAGCTCTCCAGCTACGAGAAGGGGAAACCCATCGATTGGAAGAAGGCCGCTGCGGCGCTGTTTCACTTCGACCCGAATGCGCTACTTCACGGCGTCTTTATGGCGAACCTGCTCGACGGACGGATGCGGTTCCCTCGCGCGATTACTGGATTCGTCGAAGCATCGGACGTCACGGAGGCTGTCTCGGGAGGCGTGAAGAATAACCCGCTCGATCCGACCGGTAAGATTCGGGCCAAGAGCTACGACAAGGATGTCTACAGCAACGTCCCGTATCCCCGCATGGAGTACACTGCTGCATCCATCAATGCGTACTTCAATCTCGATCTGGCTCTGATCGCAGGCTACGGCCTGCCGGAACCTGCCTGCGAGCTACTTGTCGCGCTGGCCCTGTTGAAGGTCCGGCGCTTCCTGGCGAGCGGTCTACGCTTGCGCACGGCGTGCGACCTGACACCTTCGCGCCAGATGGACGTGACGGCCCCCAGGGGATTCGCCGTTCCCGACGAGGAAGCGTTGCTAGTGAAGGTCCAGAATGGAATTCGAGCCTGCACGAGCGCGGGGCTGTTTGCCGATCCGCCTGTCACTGTGATTAAGTGCCCGGTTGTTGTCAAGGCCGACAAAGACAAGAAGGAAACCCCGAGCGCCGCCTGAGGGAGGCCATGTATGCTGTTGATCGAACTCGCCTTCCCGGCGGGCCGTTATCATGCAACGCCGTGGGGACGCCACGTTAACGAGGGTGTCTGTGAGTGGCCACCCTCGCCATATCGTCTGATCCGCGCCCTGTACGACGCGTGGAAACGCAAGCGTCCCGACTGGAGCGAACAGCGGGTGGCGGAACTGCTGGAGGCACTGGCTTCCGCGCCGCCCTCGTACCGCATTCCCCCGGCGGCGGTCTCGCACACGAAATCGTATCTCAGCCAGAACGAGCGCAACCCGGCGGCAAAAACGGCGATCTTCGATGGCTTCGTCGCCTTATCCCCGCGTTCCACGCTACTAATGGGCTGGCCGGAGGTACAACTCGACGCGGCCAAGTGCACGGACCTCGACGAACTGCTCTCTCAGCTTAACTATCTGGGCCGCTCCGAATCCTGGATCGGGGTCCGTGTCGTCGAGGGGGTTCGCGATGTGGACTGGAACTGCCGGCCAGCGGCCGGCAACGAAGATAGCGACAGCGAGTTGGACAAGGTTCCGCTGGCCGTGCCAACGCCGCCGGCGGACTATTCGCCACCGAAGCTCAAGAAGCCAATCAACGGCAAGGAGTCCCTTTCGTGGATGGACGCAATCGCAACCGGGACGGACGTGATCTTGAAGCTGGGATGGAGCCACCCTCCGGCCATGCGTTTCGTCGACTATCTCCGGCCTGCCGATTGCTTCGCCGTGTCGCCGCAGCCGTGGGCGGAGCGGCGAGGCACAAGCATCGACGCGGTAATCTACGCTTTGGATTCCAAGGTGTTGCCGCAGGTGACCGAGACGGTGGAGGTGGCCGAGCGCGCGCGCACCTTACTCATGGGCATTCACAAGCGAATCATGGGCGACCCCGCCAAGGTATCCCCGCGGTTCAGCGGTAAGAGCGCAAGCGGTTCTCCCAGCAAAGGCCATAGCCATGCGTTTTTCCTGCCGCAGGATCGCGACGGCGACGGGCGGGTGGACCATCTCCTGGTGAGGTGCTCCGAGCCGTTCGACGACGGCGAACTACGGGCGCTCGACCTGCTCGGCGCCATCTGGCAACGTGACGGCCGGCCGGACCTAATTTGCACTCCAGTACAATGGACCGCCGCCGGGCGGGCCCTCTGCCTGGAGAGCGCAACGCCGTTCATACCTCCGCGCCATTGGCGTCCGGGGCGCGGACCTTTCGGCAGGTGGCTGAGCGAAGAGGCGGCCCGAGAGTGCCGCAACCATGGTCTTCCGGTGCCGGTCAAAGTCGAACCTGTGGCCGAGTTGCGGATTCGAGGAAGCCGCTCGATTCACTGGATGGAGTTCCGGAGAAACCGGAAAGAGGACCGCGTTCGGTCCGGCTACGGACTCAGGATGGACTTCGATGAGCCCGTGCCGGAGGCGTTAGCCCTGGGCTACGGGTGTCATTTCGGCTTGGGCCAGTTTCGCTCCCTGGATAGAGTCTGAAC
Organism: Bryobacterales bacterium; assembly: GCA_963843095.1. Lineage (GTDB taxonomy): Bacteria > Acidobacteriota > Terriglobia > Bryobacterales > Bryobacteraceae > Bog-375. The sequence goes on along the minus strand of CAWJLI010000020.1, from coordinate 20,129 downwards.
CATGCGATCCTCCTACCTTGTTAGTTACGACATCGCCGATGAGAAGCGGCTGCGGTTGGTGTTTAAGACTATGCGTGGGTATGGGGACCATTTGCAGTTTTCGGTTTTCGAATGCCAGTTGACCGCGGCCGATCTGGTGCGGCTGAGAGGAGAGTTATCGGGGATCATCCACCACAAAGAGGATCAGGTTCTGTTCGTGTATCTGGGGCCGGCCGAAGGGCGCGGCGACCGCGTCATCACGGCTCTGGGCAAGCCCTATACCTCCGTGGATGCGCCCTGCATCGTGGTGTAAATCATGGCTACGCTTCCCGTCTCGTCTTTCCCGGCACAGCCCGCCCGCGAGCTGCCGGACTACATGCCCGCCCGCATGGTCAACGAGTTTGTCTACTGCCCGCGCTTGTTCTTTTACGAATGGGTGGAGGGCCTGTTCCAGGAAAGCGCTGACACCGTCGAGGGCAAGCTCCAGCACAAGCGCGTTGACAAGGGCGGCAAGCCGCTGCCCGCGCCGGAGCAGCTCGCGGAGGAAACCCTCGAAACGCGCGCGGTCACGCTTTCGAGCGACCGCCTCCGCGTGATCGCCAAAATGGACTTGCTGGAGGTTGAGGGCGGCTGCGTCACACCCGTCGACTATAAGCACGGCAAGCCGTACGAAGTGGATGGAGCGCTCCAGATCTGGCCGGCCGACCGGGCACAACTGGCCGTGCAGGCCATCGTGCTGCGCGAAAACGGCTACCGCGTCGAGGAGGGCGTGATCTTCTACGCCGCCACGCGGCAACGAGTGCGCGTCCCACTCGACCGTGGCGTGATCGAGGAAACCGAGGCGGCCATCAGCGATGCGTGGGCGCTGGCGGAAGCCGGCCGAATACCGCTGCCGCTCGACGATTCGCCCAAGTGCCCCGGCTGTTCGCTCAACTCCATCTGCCTGCCCGGCGAGACCACGACGCTGCGCGACGCCGCCGAGGAAGACTCGGGGCAACTGGCGCTCTTCGAAGAGATGGCCGTGCCACGCAAGCCGCCGCTCAAGGAGACGCGCCGCCTAATCGCGCCGAGGGCCGATCTGCGGCCCGTTTATCTGAACACCCAGGGGCTGCGAGTGGGGCGCTCCGGAGAAGTGCTTCAGGTGAAGGAGAAGGACACACTCCGCCAGGAGATACGCCCCATCGAGATCTCGCAGCTCAACCTGATGGGCAACATCCAAGTGACCACGCAAGTGACGCAATTGCTGTGCGAGTCGGGAATCCCGGTCTGCTATTTCTCGCAAGGCGGTTGGTTCTACGGCATCACGACAGGGATGGCGACCAAGAACGTCTTCCTGCGACAGGCCCAGTTTCGGTTGGCGGCCGAGCCGTGGTTCTGCCTGAAATTGGCGCGCAGGCTGGTGGCCGGCAAAATCCGCAACCAGCGCACGATGCTGCTGCGGAACCACATCGAGCCGCCGGAAATATGCTTGCGTGGAATGATCGGGATGGCGGCGCGCGCGGACGCGTCGGAGAGCGCGGAGGAACTGCTTGGGATCGAGGGAAACGCAGCGCGTCTGTACTTCGGGGCCTTCGACGGCATGCTGAAGGCGGGAGACAAGGCGGAAACGCCGGAGGGTTTCCGGCTCGACTTCGAGGGGCGCAACCGGCGACCCCCGCGCGACCCGGTGAACGCGCTATTATCTCTGGGCTACAGCATGTTGACGAAGGATCTGACCATCGCGTGCTACTCAGTGGGCTTCGACCCGATGATGGGTTACTACCATCAGCCGCGCTTTGGGAGGCCGGCGCTGGCGCTGGACCTGATGGAACCATTTCGCCCCTTGATCGTGGATTCGGCGGTGATCAACGCGATCAACACGCGCATGGTGACGGCGGCGGATTTTATGCGCTCGGGAGACGCGGTGGCGCTGACACCGGTCGGGCGGAAAAGCTTCTACCATGCATATGAGTTGAGGATGGATACTCTGGTGACGCATCCGATATTCGAGTACCGGGTGAGCTACCGCCGTCTGCTCGAAGTGCAGGCGCGATTGCTGGGCAGGGTGATCGAGGGAGAGATCGGGGATTACCCGGTCTTCATTACGCGATGACGGACGCGAGCGGCCGGGCGGCGGAGAAAACGCGGGGACCGCTCGCAAGGGATAAGTGGGATGGGTTTGAATAACTTGCAGCGACGTAGGACCAGGGACGACGGCGAAACGCGCGGCGCACACGGGGCCGCTCGCGACGGCCTGTGCAGGTCTTTGAAAACAGAATAGGATAGTGGGAGGGCTAATTCCGCGACCGCGCGGTCGCGGCCCCATTGAAGCTTGCAGCGAGGCGCGGCATGATCGCAGCCACTGTGTAAATTCCGCGACCGCGCGGTCGCGGCCCCATTGAAGCCGGATCGATTGCAATGGCAGCTGGCCACGCGTAGCCTAATTCCGCGACCGCGCGGTCGCGGCCCCATTGAAGCAAGACCGACTCGCCTTCGATACGCGCCGTCTACCGCAATTCCGCGACCGCGCGGTCGCGGCCCCATTGAAGCTCGGCCTTCGCAACGTCGCCACCACAGGTTGATGGGATAATTCCGCGACCGCGCGGTCGCGGCCCCATTGAAGCGACCTCGCCAGCTTCGACGACGTGACGCTGGTCAAAATTCCGCGACCGCGCGGTCGCGGCCCCATTGAAGCGAAGATGGCCGCCGGCCCGAAGTACACTTATGCCGAATTCCGCGACCGCGCGGTCGCGGCCCCATTGAAGCAATCCAGGTTCACGCTGAACGGGGCGAAGTCCGAAAATTCCGCGACCGCGCGGTCGCGGCCCCATTGAAGCCGGAGGCTCCCAATCGAAGTTCCCGTGAAAGGCGTAAATTCCGCGACCGCGCGGTCGCGGCCCCATTGAAGCTTTTGGACCCTCCTGAGCACCAGGAACGTTCCAGCTAATTCCGCGACCGCGCGGTCGCGGCCCCATTGAAGCAACAACAGGATGACTTTACACCGCTGGGCCAGGGGAAATTCCGCGACCGCGCGGTCGCGGCCCCATTGAAGCTCCACAGCCTACCCCCCGACTGGCAACCCCCCCCCGTAATTCCGCGACCGCGCGGTCGCGGCCCCATTGAAGCAAGTACAGAGCCTGCTTGAATGACGTTCCTGTTTCAATTCCGCGACCGCGCGGTCGCGGCCCCATTGAAGCATCTGTGATGCAGCTATACTAGAAATTTGACCACTTAATTCCGCGACCGCGCGGTCGCGGCCCCATTGAAGCCAAGTGTGCGGTGCCTGTGCCATTCGTGACCCCTGAAATTCCGCGACCGCGCGGTCGCGGCCCCATTGAAGCGAAGGTCTGCCGCCCCACTTCCTTCAGCGACTCCAGAATTCCGCGACCGCGCGGTCGCGGCCCCATTGAAGCACAATCGGCTGCCGATCCCACTCCGGAAACGCCAGAATTCCGCGACCGCGCGGTCGCGGCCCCATTGAAGCGGGTTCCAGTTGTGTTCGGCCTATAGTGCCAACCCCGCAATTCCGCGACCGCGCGGTCGCGGCCCCATTGAAGCACAAGTCGCTCGTATCCGTTTGCGCACGCGCCAGCAAATTCCGCGACCGCGCGGTCGCGGCCCCATTGAAGCGAGGGGCACTCGGATGTGACGCGGGCAGCGGGTCGCGAATTCCGCGACCGCGCGGTCGCGGCCCCATTGAAGCTCGACCTTCCGCGCTATCCCCCAGCAATTCAGACAAATAAGGAGTCGTGATGCCCATGGGTGCATTTTCACAGCCGTGGCAACCTAGAACCTATAGCGCAGGTTGAGATACCAGGTTCTTCCTTCTTCCGGATAACCGGCCGTGTAGTAGTAGTTACGGTCGAGCAGGTTCTTCACGCCGGCTTGAGCGGAAACCCCGCGGGCCAGCGGCGCAATTACACCAACGTCCACCGTGGCGTATGATTCGGCGAAGGGCGCAAAGAATGGGGAAGAACTGGAGTACGTGGTGTCTTGGAGCGTGAGACCTCCTTCGTACCTAACATTGACGATGCCGAGAATCTCACGGGGCGCGCGCAGCGTAGCTCCCGCGACCACCTTGTTCTTAGGTAACGTCGGCAGAACGGTGATGCTGGTATTTACAGTGCTGACGTTCGGCCAGTCGCCGAAATGATAGGCGATGTCTCGGTTGAGATAGCTGTAACTCGCGCTCAGAGTCACGCGGGGGAGCGGAGTGCTCCGCACCGATATTTCCACGCCCTCGTGCACCTCCGATCCGATGTTTGCCATCTGGCTGCAGTAGCCGATAATCTTGCTGTTCGGGCAGTAAGCGGTTGCAGCGCTTCCTCCGGGATCAGTCACGTACACCGACTCGATGGCGCTACGCAGATCGCTGCGGAACAAGTCGGCTTGTATGAGCGTCTTCGCTCCGAGCAGGCGGGAATAGCCGGCATTCCAGTTACGGCTGTGCTCCGGCTTGAGATCGGGATTCGGCAGTCCGGCGCCCAGGCTGGCTGAATAGATGTCCTTCAGCATCGGGAAACGGCCGCGGTCGGCGAAAGTCAGAAACAACAGCCCGGATTCACCCAGGGCATGGGAGATCGAAGCCTGTGGATTGAAGTTCCAGACATGCTCCGTGCAGCCGGAAAAAGACGCGTTGGTCGGCGAAGCCAGGCACGTGAAGGGAGCGAGTCCGGTCAGTGCGGTGTTGTAAGACTGACCCTCCACGCCTTCGAGGTGATCCGCGCTGAAACCGGCGGTAACGCGAAGGCCAGCCCCTGGCTTGATCGAGTCCTCCAGACCGATGGAGACTTGCCGGTCGGCGTCCGTCAAGACCGGCTCTACCAGCGGGTACGGCGACATCCCGGGATAGATGCCGTGTTCCGTGTGCGTGTCATCCTTGAAAAAGAACGAAGCGCCGATGGCGTTTCTCGCAAGACTCGCGGTGTCGAATTCCGCCGATGCCCCGTCGGTGTGCTCGTTGTACATGCTATCTTCGGCGCTTTTGGTGTTCATCACCGCGTAAGTATCGTTGGAATACATGTTGATACTGTTGCGAAACTGGTTATAGAACGCGCGCACCTTCAACGAACTGCTCTCGCCGATTCCGGTGTTCGAATGGAAGTAATAGCCATCGGTGTTCCAATAGGGCCAACTCCAGAAGTTACGGAATACGGCGGCCGTATCTGGCCCCTGGTAGAGCGGGACTCCCTTTATGCCCTTTTGATTGGAATAGCTGAAGACATACTCGTCGCTCGCTTTCGGCGTCCAGCCAAGGCGTCCGCTGAATTTCTCGTCGCGTGAATTGGACTGGTTCAGCCGATCCGTCATCGTGATGTTGGGCAGGTTTGTGTACTGCCGAACATCGAAATCGCCGGAGAGAGGAACGTAGTCGTTCTGCAGCCAGTCGAGCGTTCCCTGCGCAAAGAAGTGGCTCATGCGCGTGCCCAGGCGGAGGGCAGACAGCAGCGTATCGCCTGACCCGGTCCCGATCAGTGCGTCCCCGTCATACTTCTGCGTTGGCGTCTTGGTAACCAGATTGATCGACCCGCCCAGCGCATTGGGGCCCAGCAAGGAGGAAGTGTATCCTCGTGAGACTTCGATTTCCGCGATGTCGCTGGTCTGGAACCGGTTGAAATCCACGTAGCCGTCGTACGGCACATACACCGGGATGCCATCCAGATAAAACGGAACCTGGCCTCGCGTGCTGAAGCCGCGCACCATCAGACCGGCCTCGTTACGATTGTTTGCGATGTGCTGGATCGACACGCCGGGCAACAGGTCGGCCGCCTTGGCGACGTTCAGCGCTTCATCGTCGATGATGCCGGTCTGGTCGATCGCGTTCGCCACCGGCACCGGCGTGGGACTTGGGGCCGACACGTCGACCGTGACTACGCCGAGGTTAAACGGCGTCCCCGGACTCTGCCGGATCACTTCATCGGTGGTGGCCTTCAGCACCTGCAATTGCGTTACGAGAGCTTGCGTCGACGGATTCGCGGGCAAGGGCTCCGGGAGCGTAACGCGAATCTCCGGGTGAGAGCCGTGAAAGTCCGCGATGGAGCCGCGCAGCGCCTCCGCGTCGGCACGCCACTGTTCGAGGGCCGCGCGGTCTCCCGCCGGAAGCCGAGCCAGCCGGGACTCAAGATCTGTGAGCGTGATTCTCCATTCAACCGTGGAGTGCTGCTGCGCCGCAACAGTCAACGCGCAGAGGAATAGCGACACTACGAGCGTCAGAGTTTTGTTGGCTATTTTCATATTGACCTGAAATGCGGGCTGGAACGGGGCCCTGGAATGTTTCTAGTAGAGCCTGGATGTCTAATAGAACTGTAATTTTAACACGACACTGTGTTGCGTGCAATACAAAAGGAAAAAACTGACGAAGCGGCGAATGCTGCTTCAGGCCAGCCGGTCGCCTGCTCTTCGGGTGTCATAGCCTCCCAGCCCCTCCAGTTCGCGGCGGAATGCCGCGCGCCCCAGCGTATCCAGCAGCGCTTGCACCGCTGGTGAATTCAGATCGGTCTTGCGGATCACCAGATCGTAACGCTCGCTGAGCAGCGGGATGAAATCCAACCCGAACACTCGGGCGGCAGCCTTGGTGGCGATGCAGCAGTCGGCTTTCCCAGTTAATACGTGCCAGGCCGCGGGCAGGTGCCCTGACGCGATCTGGCGGTACCCTTTTACCGATACAGCATCGATGCCGAGCTGTTCGAGGTGGGAATCCAGCATCAGCCGGCAGCCCGCACCGGGTTCTCGATTCACGATGGTGACGTTCTTGCGCGCGAAGTCGGCGATCTCCCGAATGCCTTTGGGATTTTCCCGGCCTACGACAATTCCTTCTTCCCATAGTGCAAATCCGATCACGACAACCGCATGATTGGTGAAGCGGCGGCGGACTGCGGGAAGATTGGATTCGCCGGTGGCCTTGTCAAGCAGATGCGTTCCCGCGACATGGACGAGCCCCCGCTTCAGCAGGTCAAGCGATTGGGTACTATTCCGGCTCACCGCGACCAACTCAATCCCCGCGCGCTGCAGATGACGGGAGAGAACCGAGATTCCGGGATCGCATCCGGCCACCATCAGCCGTTTGCCAAGCTCCTTCTCGTCCTGGAAGAGTTGCACGGTAGCTTTGCCCTTGCTCTTGGCGGACCGACCGGCGTCAACCAGCACCGCGTCAGCCGGCGGCAGGTTCCAGGCGGCGGGTTCCGGACAGGCGGCCACCAGTCGCCTGCCCACCCGGCATAGTTGGACGGGTTGGCCCGGCTCGGCGTCCTGTTCTCCCGGCAGGATCTCCACGTTATCGGCGTAGTGCACGGGCGGCGTATCCTCTTCAATCCGGAACAGGTCTTCGACCTGCACGCCGAGCACATGGGCGGTTCTGAGGGCGACCAGCGTGTTCGGAACGTAGCTGCCAGCCTCCATCGCGTAGACCGTCTGCCGAGTCACGCCGATTTGCGACGCCAGTTCAGCGGCGGCCAATCCACGCTTCTGGCGCAAATCCGCGAGATTATTCTGAACGTTCATGGGACTCACTTCCTGCAAAATAGTGTTGCATGCACGGAATGGAATAACGCATCACGCAACCATCGTATGATTTCTCAGCTCAGAAAGCGCGGGCCACGTCGCTCAGGGTGAAGGCATACCACGCGGCTGTGCCGACCGCCAACAACACCATTCCCATCGCCACGCAGACGTACCCCCAGCGCCGCTTGGATTCCGCGGTGGGTACAAGATTCCAAATGACGCCGCCACTCCAGGCGCCGTTCGCCGCGTGAAACGCCGCGGCCCAGACTCCCACCAGGCAGAAGGCCGCCACCAGCAGGTTGCCGGCGACCGACGCGCCGCAGAAGTTGCCGAAGCCTTCGGCGGTGGACCGAAACGCCGCGCCAGCCTGGAATAAGCCACCCGCGGCATACCTGCTCAGGGCAGCCATGTGCGCCGCCCGGTAGACCCCATGCAAACCCCACTCGTGGAGAGTCCCCACATGGAAGACTGCGAATGTCAGGATGGCCGTGCCCGTCACGGGCTGCAGGAAGAAGCGGAGCTTCCCGCCACGGTTGCACTTCTTGACGCCATACTTCATTCCCTCCTTCCGCAACAGATAGAGCCCGGAAGCGGCCTGGAACAGCAGGGGGAGGAAGATGCCGACCAGAGTGAACCCAGGCAAGTGCGCCAGTGTCCGCTGAATCACATTGATGTTTCGTTGATATGCCACAGGCGACCATCCGGTGATGCCGATGGCCAGGTGCACACAGAGGAAGCACGCCATCCACAACCCGCAGAGTGCGTGCATTCGGCGCGGCCGTAGCAAACCTTGGCAACTGCATTTGGGCTGCGGCGCTGGCTGTAATTGGGAATGGTGTTTGCAGCCGCCGGATGGACGGTTGGTGGCCGGTTCGGTTGTAGGCGTCATGATATTCCTTCCTGTGCCAAGGCTCGAACAGCGGCAAGGGCCACGTCGACATCGCGCCCGATGGAGAGCGGTCCGAGGCTGAAGCGGACGGTGCCGGTCCGATCGGTTCCTTGGGTTCTATGAGCGAGGTAGGCGCAATGGAGTCCCGCCCGGCAGGCGATGTCGAAAGTGCGGTCCAGTTCGTCCGCGACCAGTACAGGGTCGCGGCCTTCGATGTTAAACGAAATCACACCGGTCCTCTCGCAGGGCTTCGCCGGTCCGTACAGATGGATGTGTTGCATTTCCGCCAAGCCGCGAATTAAGCGTTCGGTGAGCGTCCGCTCCTCGCGCTCGATCTCAGCCACGCCGTGCCGCAGCAGGTACTTCACGCCTTCGTTCAGGCCGGCGATTCCGGGTGTGTTTAGCGTGCCGCTCTCATAACGGTCGGGCGCGAACTCGGGTTGCGTCGAGCTTTCGGACTCGCTCCCGGTGCCACCGTGCTTGAGTGGGTCGAGCCGGATCGAATCGCGCACGTACAGTCCTCCAGTGCCCTGCGGCCCCAATAGACCCTTGTGACCAGGGAAGGCCAGCAGATCGATCTTCATCGCCTCCACGTCGACGGGGACCACGCCCGCCGTCTGCGCGGCATCCACCAGGAAACGGACGTTCCGTTCGCGTGCGATGCGGCCCACTTCCTCTACGGGATTCAAGGCTCCGTTCACGTTCGAGGCGTGAATTAAAACGATCAACTTCGTATCCGGTCTAAGCTGACTCACAATGCTGTCGCAGCGAACAATACCATCCGGCCCGGCTGGCGCCATGGAGATGCAGACACCGTGCCGTTCCAGTTCCCTTAGCGGACGCCAGACAGAGTCATGTTCCATTGCGGAAAAGACCGCATGATCGCCGGGTTGGAGACTGCCTTTGATGGCGAGGTTTATAGACTCGGTCGCATTCGAGGTGAAGCAAATCCGCAGTGGATCCCGTACGCCGAACAGCTTGGCGAGGTTCTCGCGGCAGGTATAGACGATTTCACCGGCCCTCATTGCCATGCGGTGCCCGCTCCGTCCGGGGTTGCCGCCGGCCTGTTCGATCATCTCGCGCATCGCGGCCGGCACAGCCGGAGGCTTCGGCCAGGAGGTGGCGGCATGGTCCAGGTAAGTCATCGCACAGCACTATAGCCATCAGGCGATTCCGCGAACACGCCGCGGATCTCGATTGCCAGTTCTTCCGACGCGCGGCGGATCGCGGCCACCATGGCAGTGTCACAGCGGAGCGCGAAACTACATCCGCGCACACCTAAACACTGAGGCGCGCGCACCATATCGACGTAGACTCCGCCCTGATACAGGTGCCGCTTCAGGCGATGCACCTGGTTTAGCGAGGCGTAAACCACCAGACACGACGCGGGCAGGCTCATGCCTCTTTCAACGCCGGCGAGCGTTCCACGACCGAAAACAGAACTTCGTCGGCCACGCTCAACACTTCGTCGGCGCCCGCATAGAGCCGGTCGTGCAGTCGAAGCTCGACCGCACCCTCTTCGCTTTCCAGGCGCACGCTCCATTGGGCGATGGACTCCGCCTTATCGGTGAAGGACATCGTTTCATGAAGCACGCTGCAGCCGGTCACGCCCTCCACGCCCTGCGCAAAGAAGTTGCCGCCTACAACTGCGGCCCGCTTTGGATCGCTGCGCCCTAACCCCAACTCCCGCATCGCGCGTTGTCCGGCGCGCAGCCCCAGAGTGAGGCCGACGTTCATGGTGTCCCAATGCAGGAGACGCGAAGTGGTGCTCAGGTCGTGCCGGTTGCACCAATGCAGGGGAGCGTCGGCAAGGGGAAAGCAATCGTAGCGCGGGATGTAAATCTTGATATCGAGCACCGGCGTGCCGTCGAACGCGTCCAGCCCGCGGACGTACAGACGATTGGCTTCGCGCCGCAGCAATTCGACCACGCAAGAACCGATACCGGACGGCCGCGCCGGAGCCCGCGAGGTGTAAACTCCTTTGCAGGAGGGTTCGCCGACGTTGGGAGTGGTGAGGATCTGCTCGTCGGTTTCGGTCCACTTGACGAACTTCTGCCAGTCTCTGCGGCGATGCTGGTAGTACAGCACATAAATGTGGGAAAAGTGCTCCAGCCCCAATAAGCCTTCAGCGAGATCTTCACGGATCGATACGACGCTCTCCGCTGTGTAGCTTGTCCGCTGTGCGAAGTCCTTGAAATCTGAGATCACGACGCCAATCGGCCTGATCGTGACGGGTTCCTGCCATATAGCATTCATACAATTAGCCTCGGTCTAGGGTTTCCGGACAGCCTGCGCGAGCACCTCCGCAAGCTCCGCGTCCGACGGCTTGCGGTGATAAAACCGGAGATAGAACTCCCTGGTCTCAACTCGAATGTCATAGTGAAAAAGCTCGGGGTAGAACAGGTTCGCCAGCCACTTGATTCCGATGATGCGATTCACGGAAGGAGGCCGGTCGATCCAATTGAAAGGGTACTGCGGCGCTTCGTAGACTTCGTGGGTCTTCACGGCCTTGACATGCTGCCAGAGCGGGTCCTGCCATACGCTCCGATAGAAATCTCCGGGGGACGAATTGTGATCGTAGCCGGCGATCACGATTTCCGGATCCCATTGCAGCACCTGCTCCATGGAAACCGGGATGTGTCCGTAACCGCCTTGCGCCGGGACTTGCGCCACGTTCAGGCCGCCGGCGAAATCGATAGCCTCGGAATGTGCGGAGCCTCCCGGATCGGTCTCCAAACCGGTAGGGCCTTCGGCGTAATAGACACGGCGCCGGTGCGCGAGTGGGATTGTTGCCACCTTCCCTTGAATCTCGTGTACGGTTTTGCGACAGTAATCGGCCAGTTCCGCGGCTCGCACCTGCCTGCCCAACAGTTCGCCGATGGCCAGGTAGAGTTTGTCCAGGCTCTTCAGACTCCCATCCCCGACGAACACGGGTAGATGTGACTGCTCCTGCACCCTATCGGCAGTAGAGACAGCCAGCACGTCTCCGGCCGAAATCAGCACGTCCGGATGCGCCTTGATGATCTCTTCGATGTTGCCGGTGTTGTTCTTGCCGAACCAGCCGCCGAGAACGGGCAGCTTCCGGTAAGGGTCGATGATCCACTTCATCTCGCCCGGATCCGGCTGATAGTTCCATCCAGCCAGAAGCTCCGGCGCCAGAGTGTAGACCAGAACGGTGCACACCGGGCTCATGCAGTAGACCTTTTCGATCCGCTGCGGGACCGCAACGTTGCGGCCGGCCATGTCGGTCAGAACGCGTTCCTGCGCCGACACGCACCACACGCACAGCAGCAGAAGTAGTACCCGCGTTGCCGGCTGTCTGATCGTCATTGTCATACCTCCCGCCTCAAATCATTTCCGGAACACATACGCGCAGCCCTGCATCGACCTTCACAATTCGCAACGCCACACCATAGGCACTTTCCAGACGGTGCTGCGTCAGAACGTCCTCCGGCCTGCCCATCGCCAGCAGCTTTCCCCCTTTTAGGACCGCCGCTCTCGATGCACACAAGAAAGCGTGATCCGGGAAGTGCGTCGTCATCAGCAGACCGAGTTTGCGGCCTGCGAGTTCCTTCACCCTGCGGAGCACGCGCACCTGGTTGCCGAAATCGAGGTTCGACGTCGGTTCATCCATGATGAGAAACTCCGATTGCTGGGCCACCGCCCGCGCGATCAGGACAAGTTGCCGTTCGCCGCCACTGATTTCCGTGTACCGCGCGTGCGCCAGATGGGAGACGCCGAGCGTTTCCATGGCGTCTTCGGCGATGGCGGCGTCGCGGCGCGAGGGCGATCCGAACAACCCCAGATGCGCGGTCCGCGCCATCAACACGACGTCCCTCACCGCGAACGGAAAAGGCGGTGTGTGGGCTTGCGGCACGTATGCCAGAGTGCGCGCCAGGCGGCGCTGCGGCCACGACGCGGTGTCGGCGCCGTCCACCAGAATCCGGCCGCCGTTCAGGCGGAGAAGTCCCAAGATCGCCTTGAGGAGCGTGGTCTTCCCGGAGCCGTTAGCGCCGAGCAGGCAGAGAACGTCGCCGGAATCGAGCGAGAGCGACACATCTTCCACCACGGGCTTGCCGCCGTATCCGCAATTGGCGCGCTCGATCTCCAGCCTCACGCCCAGCCCCTTTGCGTCCGCATCAGCAGATACAGAAAGAACGGTGCGCCCACCAGCGATGTCAGGATGCCCAGCGGAATTTCCGTCGCATGGATGCTGCGGGCCAGGTCGTCGACCAGCAGCATGTACGTGCCGCCGAGCAAGAGCGACGCAGGAAGGAGCACGCGGTAATCCGGGCCGACGATCATGCGCGCCAGGTGCGGGATCACCAATCCGACCCACCCAACCATGCCGGCCACCGATACCGCCGAAGCCGTCAACAAAGTGGCGCAGAGGATGATGATCCACCGTAGCTTTCCGGTGGCAGCGCCGAGCGCGCGGGCCTCTTCCTCCCCGAACGACAGTACGTTGAGATTCCAGCGCAGCAGCACCAGCGGCACCAGCCCGAGAAGCATCGGCGCCAGGGCGAATTGCACATCGCGAACGTGGATCGCCGCCAGGCTCCCCATCAACCAGAACGTGATGGCCGGCAGTTTGCTGTAGGGGTCCGCGACGTACTTGGCAAGCGAAACCAGGGCGGTGAAAATGGAGCCGACCAGAATGCCCACCAGCACCAGCGTCAGGATGGGATCGCCGGAGCGCGCGAGCCGGCCAGCGGCGGCGCAGGTCAACAAGACGGCGGCCAAGCCGAAGGCGAACGACATGCACTGAATGCCGACGATGCCGAATCCGAGCAGGATTCCGGCGGCCGCTCCGAAGCCAGCGCCCGCCGATGCCCCCAGGATGTCCGGGGAGACCATCGGGTTTCGAAATAGCCCCTGGTAGGCGGCGCCCGACGTCGAGAGTCCGGCGCCGATCAGGATGCCGGCCAGAATGCGCGGCAGCCGCACCTGCAGCAGCACGATTCCGGGGATGCCGCCGTGCTCCGGCGCCACCAGCACGCGCCACCACGTACTGAGCGGAACGTCATACCGGCCCAGCATCAGCGAGCCGCAGACCGTTGCCAGGAGCGCCAGCCCCAGCACGATCAAGGGTAGTCCGGCGCGTGGGATGTGCGCACGCTTCTCCTCGGCCATCTCCAAATACTCCGCCTGCCGTGGCTCGACCAGCATGGCCCTAGGCCACCCCGCAAACGGCAGACTCGCGGGAGAATTTCACCATTCGCGAGCCGTTGCGGAGGATCTGGTGCTGGCCGCCTTCCTGAATGACTGCCCAGACTCTCGCCTCGTCCTCCACCACCAATCCGCCCAGCATATCGATCCCGAACTCGAAGAGCTTGGGTGTTAGCGGCGTGCTGGGACCGGCTAAGACCACGCGCGCATTCCGGCTGAGTTTGAGAAGCCGGGGCAGCGTCTTGTTGATGAGCGTGGTGGCCGTGATGACCACGAAATCCTGTTCCGGCAGAATCCACTCGCAAGCCGGGTCGGGAAAGTCGCCGGGTTGCGGGAGGCGCTCCAGGATCGACAGGTCGCAAACCGCATGCACCCGCTCCAGATTCCTGAAGTGCCCGACGACGGCGACTTTCTTACCGTGAAACTCATTGAGCAAGTACGTGAAGACGTCCTCGTCTGGTTGTTGGCCGGGACTCAACCCCGCAACACGCTCGATGGACGCGCTGGCGTTCAACGCCGAGTTGATCGCCGCCAGCCCCAATGCGGCTTCGTGCACGTTCCACGACTTCAGCCAGGCGGCGAGAGCGCGCGTCCTCATGCCAACAATCTCGCCCGCCCGGGGCAGGCAGGCAGTTCCTTCCCGCGGCGTCATGGCGAGGCCCGTCCCCTCGGAACGGACCGCGAACCAGTGCAGGCCGGCAAGACACTCCCGCACTGTGGAGTCTGGAGGGACAGCTTCGATCAGAGTGTCGTAGATCTCCCACATATCTGTTCTCTTTTTGGGTCAACGATGACGTATCGGGAAAGCGGGCAGCGGGGCCCATGGGCAAGCGGGGCGGCGTCGATCTGTTTCGGATGCCGTCATCCGATAATTATTGTCATCATAACATGACTGTGGTAGTGTGTAAACGACAGTTTCACTTTGCGCGGGAGGTTCGCCATCGCTGACAACATTGGGCGTCTGGATCTTCGTGAAGGCCTCATTCCGGCGATGCCCGCGCTACGCCCGATCGGTGTGATCCGAACGCCATTCCGGCGCGCCGCCGGCACACCGGTTCAGAGCTCGGTATCCTGCGGAGCGGAAGGGCGAGTGGAATTGTATCCGGGTTTCGAGCAGGGGTTGAAGGACATTGACGGCTTTGACCGTGTATGGCTACTCTACTCGTTCCACCGTGCATCAGAACCACAACTCGTAGTGCGGCCCTACCTGGACCCGGTGGAACGCGGCATCTTCGCCACACGATCCCCTGCGCGTCCGAACCACATCGGAATGTCGCCCGTCCGCTTGCGGGGAGTTCAGGGCGCCACACTTCTCGTGTCCGATGTCGACATGCTGGACGGCACGCCGCTGTTGGACATCAAGCCCTACGTCCCGGTTTTCGATCACTTCACAGTCGAGCGAGTGGGCTGGTACGAACGGGTGTCGGCGGTGGGAGCGGTTGCGGACGCCCGCTTCGAACGGCCGTGACGGGAACCATCGACGTCATCCTGGCGGAGAACCGCGCTCCCGCCGATGGACTGGGACGCTCCAGCCTGCCATCGGTTAAGGTGTTTAGGATCTGCCCGAGTTTCCGTAGTGGGATCTTTATCATGGTTGTCCGTTCGGATTGCCGCGGCCACAGCATCGGCCGCCGCCTCTTGCAGCATGCGTTGAACGAAGCGAGGATGGCAGGCTGTACGCGGATCACGCTGTTGACCGATGATGACAGCCACAAAGCGATGCGTCTCTATGCCGGGTTCGAGCGCTCCGCGAGGGTACCACTCCGGCTGAAGCTGTGATCGCCGGTGTACCACCGTGACCCAACCTGTTCGAAGTTGGCAGGCAGATGGCTGGTTCGTCTGGCTCAGTCACGGGCCCAGCGCGAGCCGGTTAGTTAGGCATACAGCGATTTCCGCTTCTGCTCCACCAGCTTTATGAAATTCCGCTTGATCTTGTACTTCACGCGGAGGGCTTCCAGGCTGCGCACGAACTCGGCGCTGCGGTCGATCCGCTTCATGACAGCCGCGGCCTTCACCAGCAGGCTGACGGACTCCTCATATCGTCCGTTGCCGGTGCGGGCGACGCCGGCTTCGGCCTGCTTCAAATAAATGGGTGCGGCGTCTTCGGGGTGTTCTTTCTCGCGGGCAGCCGCGAGCCGGAGCCATAGAGTGTCCGAGCATCCTCCTGCGCCAGCCTCCCGCCAAGCCTCGTCGGCATTGCCTTCATACAGAAAGATCTCGACGAGCACGGAATGATTGTCGTCCGCATCCATCCAACGGGGCCGAGCCTGGCCGCGCGCTTTTTCCTTGGCCTTCCCGATTCGCAGCCGAATCTCGGCCAGCGCGCGCTCCCGCCACTCCGGCCAGGCCCCCGCCTTCTTAGCGTGCCGTTCCAGGGTCTGGTAGCCCTCCAAGAATGGCCGCTCCGAGAATTCGGCCCATATCAGTTTCATCGCATCGTCGTGGCGCCGGCGCCGGTGGTATTCCTCGGCCGCGAATTCGCGCAGTCTACCGTCAGTGCGTTCCGGAAATGCCTTCAGTCCCTTTTCCGCCCAGAGCAGCGCGTTGTCGTGCTGGCGGCCTTCGCGATAGACCTCGGCGATCTTCCAGTAGTCGTATGCGCTCGAAAGGTCACGGCTCATCACCGCAACCAGTTCTTCGATATCGCCCGAGGCCTGCGCCAGCGATTCCATGATGTGCGTGATACGGAAGTGCCGGCCTGACTCGCTCCGCTCATGCCTGGTGGTTCGCGCCGGCACACCCGCCCATTCGGCCTCGGCCAGTTCCCGGTAGACCTTCATGCCCTTGGCCCCAAGGATCTTCGCATACTGCGCCGGGCGGCATAGAGAATGAGCCGTTCGTGGAGTCGGTCGTCGTCCTTGGCCCAATCGAGCACCATGCGCACCAGCGTGCTCTTGTCCTCCGCTTGGAGGATCTTCCCGGCGTCGGCCAGCGTGACCTCCTTGGCTTTGCCGCGGCCCACCGGTTTCGCCGGTCCCGCCGCGCGATCCATCCAGGCCAGTGCCGCCGCGACGCAGTGCTTACAGAAGGCGCCGTCAATGCCCACAGGACAATCGCACGCATAATCCGGCACTCCATCATCGGCCGTCAGCGTGACCGTGTAATCCTGATTCCCGCGCACGACGGCGTGGACGCTGCCAAGGCGGTCTTCGATGGATTCGACGTGTCCGTGAGAAAAATAGTCCATCCCGCGCTGGTAGGACTGCGCACCCGCCAGCCGGCGGATCACCGCATCGTTCAAAGCCTTCGAAAGGCGGTCTGTCACATTCATCATTGTCCGAAAGGGCAGGATGCCGCGGAGATTCCGAGGGAGATGGAATGCTACTTGCGTCCTCGGCTACCGACCAAAGAAACGACCGGCCTCCGGACCAAACGAACCGTCGGGAAATCGGCGTCGTGGTAAAGGAGGCGCTGGAATCCCAAACCGTTCATGCCACTTTTCCCAAGCCTCCCGGGTAAACACTCCGGCCGGGGCATTCTCGAGTACTCTTCGGAATTCTGCCGCTGGCACGTAACGCTCGGCTACTGAAACATCCGCCGAGGAGCCGTAAACCATCAAGTGCGTCAGAAACGTCACCAGATCGGCCAGGGCTTCCTCTGGCTTCTCATACCACACGACCTTCCGCGCCACCCGTAGCAATTCAGATGGATAGGGAGTGGCGATGCTCATCGCTCCAACCCTCCCGGAGTCAGACCGCGCCGCGGACGCAACGAAGGTAGCTGGCCCAAGTCAACTGCTTGCGCCCACCGAGTCAGATCCCGCTGGATAGCGGCCGGAACCCGATCCAGCGTCCCGTCGCCATAGAACTGCAAGGCGCGGAGGCTCGTGATCGGATCGAAGCTCCGATCAATCGCTTTGGCCGCCGCCAGTCCCGTGGGCACGTCGATCCCATGAGACACCAGCGCGTGGATGTCGGCGTAGTCCTTCCAACTCCCCCGAACTTGAATCACCCGCATCTTCATGCCAGCCAAGTCTACCAGTGAAGCCACCCGGACGCGCGACCCCGCCGCCCGGAGCGGATCCTCAATCCGTTGTAAGGCATCGAGCCCGCCAAAGAAGGCAACCTTAACCACTCCACCCCGATCTACGAAGGCCTCCAGGTTGTCGCGCTTGTAGTGTACCCAGGCGTCCTGGTCGGCCGGATCCAAATCCTTGAAGAAGGGGAGTCGCAACTGTAATCCGGACGGGTCAAATCCAGAGGACGAGAAGAAGTCGAAGTCTTCCGAAACCCGGTGGCCGAGCTGGAGCGCCAAGCCAGTGCCACCATAGAGCACGAAGACTGACGGCACGGCATCCAACTCCGGCCACAGCCGCCGTTGGCATTCGGGCAGTACGTCGAGACGAGGCTCAAAGGTCGCCGACATTGTCAGTATTCATTCTCCCATGCAAGCTTTCCGCGAAGATATGGAGATTCTTCGCCTCACACCGTCAGAGAGTAGTGGTCGCCGACGAATGCGAAGCCGACTCCCCTCTCGGGCAAAAGCCTCTGCAGACCGTCCGACAGTTCTTCATCGTCCGACTGAGCGGTCCCGTTGCCTGCGCCGCGCGCGAGCCAGGTTCCGTTCCTTCCGCTCCTCGATCTCACGAGCGGTCTTGCACAGGGCTGCCTGATACTTCCCCAGCCAGCCTCCCCAGCCGTCCTCGGTCGGCATGATGCCCCGCTTGAGTAGCTCGCGCGCCTCCTCACCAAGATGGCGGGGATTAGTCAATAGCAGCTTCGCATTGCCGAGATCTTTGACATCGAGCGTCAGGGCTCCATCCAGGGACAGCTTCCGCAACCGCACCCAGGAGTTGGTCCGTAGGTCGCCGCGGCTGCGGGCCTCCTCTATCTCGCGGCTATAGTTGATGAAGTGCACCTTCGCGTCCGTTCCTTCCAGCATCAGGTAGCTGCGCCCGGTTTGCTCGTCCTGGCCGTGAACCAGCACCCGGCCCTCAACGGACGCCACCTGCCTCCAATCGAGCACTTCCATAGGCAGGCGCTCGTCTGACAGCAGCGCGCCATGTGCCGCGAGCGTCCTTTGCCTGTCGCTGGTTCTCTGCATGGCCCGCAGTACTCGGTCGAAATCCCGGCGCACGCACCAGTTGTTTGGTCCCACGGATTCCGCTAAACCCATGCGGCAAAGCACGGCGAGGCGCGCGACCTCGTGCTGCGCATGCAGGCGCGCCGTGTCGGTCGAGCCAGCCTGGAGCGGATTCCGATTGACGACGAAGTGCGACGCTCCGAGGTCCGAGTTGATTTCCTGCGCGTCTCTCAGCAGCCTGCGGTCCAGTGACGTAAGCCGCTCTTCGGTGATTTCGCGCCGTTCCGCCTCCGCCGCATCGCGCTGTGTCCGGTATCCCAATTGGCGGGTGCATAAGTCCTGCGCAATACTTCGAATCCCTTGCTGGACATAGTCCCGGCTCAGACGCAATGATTGACCGTCACTCCTGACGCCGCGGACCACGACGTGAACATGCGGGTGCTCCGTGTTGTGGTGCTCCACGGCAACCCATGCCAGTTTGGTTCCAAGGTCCTCCTCCATCCGTTCGATCAGACCGCGCGTCAGGCGAGACAGCTCTACCCGATCACCGAACTCCGGCGAGACAATGAGTTTAAACATTCGCTCGTCTCCTGCGCCCTGCCAGCCCTCGAGTTGCCGGGGAACGTCGATTCCGTCGTTCTCTCGATTGAAACCTAAGGCCTTCGCGTCGTTTTCGAAGGTGGCGCTCTCGCGTGCAAGATAGCGCCCATGCGCCTTCCATTGCCCTCGCGTCTTGTTATTCAGATACGTCACTCGGACGGCGCAACGCTGAAGGTACGGACGAGCGCCTTTCTCTTTCCCGCTTGTGGTGCGGTTGCCGGTCTTTCGACTCATGCGGGCGTAGTGCATGAGAAGACTGAAGCCGCTCGACCACGCCGCTCGTTCGTTGCGCGGAGCGCGAGGCTTTGGCGGCCAGAGCCGGGTTTTCCTCTCCCCGTCAGTTCGTGCCATGGCTTACCAGATCCTCCATGGCGGTGCGCGCATCGCCCGACATCGCTTGACCGGCGGCCTTGATGAGCCGGTCGTATCGCTCTCTGGCGCGGGCGGTGGCCTGTGGCCTGGCATCGGGCGGCGGTTCCGGCACGCAGGTCAGAACCGCCTTGGCAAAAGCGTCGACCAGGGCGAAGAGGGCCTGCTGTCCCCGGTCCACTCGAAAAATGTCCCGCGAGACACCATCGAAGCCTCCTGCAATCCGCTCCTCGGTGCCGGTCATCTCCGCTCGTCCCTTCAACTCGTTTCGGATCGCCGCCCGGATGAACGCACTGGGATTTGCGTAGCCCCTCGTCTTCGCCGCTGCCTCGACTTGATGTTGCTCTTCGCTGCTGAGCCGGACCGCGATTCTGGCGCTTCGGGCCGCGCCCGCGTGTTGCCGCATGAATTGCCCCCTCAATTAGTAAGGCAATGGGAGAGGCACTCTGGGACAAGAAATCTTCGCCGAGGGTCGGGAAACGGGATGATTTCTCACTGAAATCCGAGCGTCGAACATTTGTCGAACACGCGACCGATTTTGTCCCACGCGGAATCCACTGATTGCACTCCGGTTGCAATCAAGAAAGCACCCGACCGTTCGACACTTCCTTTATGTTCCACT